>JBBSWY010000084.1:0-4003 GCA_038046045.1 Nanobdellota archaeon | reverse complement strand
AGCAAAATTATAAGCAACATAACAAAAACTTTATATAGCTAGTTTATATAACTTTTTATTATTTAAGAGGTGAAAATGCCAGAACTATTTTTAAAAGAAAAGGAAAAATCTCCTACTGATAAAATAAATGAAATCAAAACAAAAGCAAGTGGAACTAAAGATAATTCACCTTTATATTCAATTACATATGATTCTTTGGCAGAAGGTTTAGAGCCAATATATTTCTGGATTCTAGATTTTATGCAGGACCCCAGACCAAGCGGATTGGGAATGGATGAAGTTTTTAAAAGCAAAGATGAATATGAATCTGCTGTTGGTTCTGGATTTTTCTCAGACTTGGGAGCAAAGGCAACAAGAATGCAGGAACAAGCAATGAAGATGATGGGAACAATTAACCAGGTTGTACGCAGTGTAATTAATTTAATTTATGATCTAAGAGAATTTGAAATTAGATTAGATACTTATGAAGATCTTAATTCAAATAATCAAGAAAAAAAAGAAAGTGCTGAAATTGCATTAAGAGTTTTATGGATGGACCAGGTAGATATTAAAAGAGGACGTGGAAGTATTAATATGCTTGCACGTGAATTACAATTTGTTACTTTAAGAGATGCGTTTCTTTATGCTAAAAGCGAAGAAGATGTTAACAACTTAGATTTAAATGACAGAGTAAAAAGAGTTTTGAAATCCCGTTTAAATGAATACCTTAAATGGAGGGGATATAGTGAGAAGGAATTAAAAAAACGTTATAATATTGAAAAATCTTATCTTAAATCTCAGGTTAATTCATTAAAACATTATACTACATGGGTCAAGCCGTATTTAATTGCAGCTAAGAAACTTGGAATGGCTGCTTTTCCAAGATCTGGAATGGACAACCCAAACATTGTAAATTTATTTAATAATGTTGAAATTCATTTAACTTTACTTGGGAAGAAAAAAATTAAACCAGTGGAAGTTAATGAAGAATATAGTAATTTAGAACTTGAAACTAATTATAATGGTTGTATCGAAGTAGAAATAGCTTTTAGAACTGTACCAAGAGGGGTGCAATCACAACAGGGCTTAGTTTACTTACATTCTGGAAAAACACAAATTAATTTTAGAACATATGCATTAACAGATAAGGAACTTGAAGAAATAAGTAAATTACAAACTGAAGAAGATCTTGAATTAATAGAAGGAATGACTGAAGTAAGCTTAAAAGAAATTCAGGAAGATATTGAACATTTCCTAGGAAAGCCAGAAGAGGAAAAAGAAGAGAAAAAACCATCTGTAAATCCGTTTGCAGGAATAACTAAGGGATTTAAGCAAGCTGTTGAGCCGTTAAAAAATGTCTATAAAACTTTAAGACTCAGAAAACCTGTTTTAGACCAAAGTTTCCAGGAAAAAAAGATGAGAGAATATGCTTTAGACGATGCCAAGGGAAAGTGTTATACATTATATGATATTTACAAGAAAAGCCACGGAATGTTTGCTTGGTAAATTAAAATGGTTACAATCGAAGATATTATTAAAAAATTAGAAGAATTAGAAAGCAATGAAGATAGATTAGAATATCTTAATTCTATATTAGATGAAATTGAGGATGATGAATTAAAGGAGAATATTAAGGAAATAATTAAGAAATTAGAAGATAGTTTGGAAACAAAATTAGAAATGCAAGATACACCCTCATTGAGAAAAATTGCTAGAGAAATGGATTTTGATGAAGCTGAATTAGATGTTGAACAAATACAGAGAAATACACAGCAAAGAAATGCAAGACCGGATTTAACTATAAGACAAAGTGAAGATAATGAAGCAAATTTTAGTTATTCAAGCAATAATAATTATTCCAATACTCAACTTTATTCTCAGGGTTTATTTGACTATCAAACATTGCAAGGTTCTTCGAATTTAGATTTGGTAAAGCAGAATTTAGTAAGAGAAAATATTTTAAATCCTGAATCACCATCAACAGAATTAGAAAGAGAGAATTTAAGCAAGAAATTACGTGAATCAATGCCCGGAATGTCCGAAGAAAATTTATTAATATATCAGAATAAAATCTCAACTGAATTAAAAAAAGATGAAAAAGCCAAATATATTGCAAGGTTAAAATGAGTGAAAAAGATTATTTTGGAAATGCATTGCCTTTTAAGAAAGATTATATTGGAAATTTAGATTCTAGTTATATTCCACAATATTCTTTGGGTGCTCCAACAAGCCCTCAAACTGCAAACCAGATAGCTGAAGCAACTTCTAGATTAAACGCAGGTGTTTACGGTGTCGATATTTCTATGGTAAATCCTGAAATTATGGAGCAAATTCCCAAACAACATTTTAAGGAAATTGATAGGTTGATGAAGCTTACAGGAGCTAAGGCAACAATGCATGCTCCAATTGTAGATTTAGCTGGTTTTACACAACAAGGGTGGCAGGAAGAAGCTAGAAAGGAAACAGAAAGGCAGGTTAAATTCTTTGTTGAGAGAGCCCATGATTTAGATGAAGATGGAAACACCCCAATAAACTTTCACATTAATACAGGAATGCCAGGAGAGCAATGGAGAAAATTAAGCAAAGAAGAATATAATGCATTAAATGATAGAGAAAAAGAATCTGTAAATAAAATAGCTCCGAATGAATATGAAGTTAAGGAAACAGAAGGGATAGTAAATAGAGAAACAGGTCAAGTTAATTTACTTAGAAGAGAAACTAAACAATATCCTGGTGGGGTGAAAGTTTGGACTCCAGAAGAAAGATTAAGAAATATGAATCAAACTGAATGGGATAAGGAAAAATTGCAGGTTTTCGAATATCAAAGATTGAAATCAGAAGTAGAAGATAGAATGCAAAGAATAAATCAAGAAATTCAGCCTTATATCTATGCTCAAGAAAAGGGTGTTTTAAAAAATGATGAACAAGCAATTTTAGATGAAAGATTAAAAGAAAAACATAGGCTAGAGCTTCATACTCATGAGCTTGATACGCATATTCATTCTGGTTTAAATGAAGTCTTCAACCAATTAAAATATGCTCCTGAATCTAAACCAATTATTAATGAAATGCAAAAAAATTATTTAGAGAGACAAAAACAAATTGTTCCAGTATATAAGAAAATGAATGAATTTGAAAAGAAAATTGCACAAGGAAATGGGTTAAGTGAAGATGAAAGATTAAATTATCAAAGATTAAATGAACAATTTAGAATATTAGAAAATCAACAATCAAGGGATTTACAAATAGGGTTAAATGATCCAAGATTGCCCACACCAGAAATATGGACTCCCTCAAATAAAATAGCAAGGGAAAAAACCACCGAAACAGTAGCTAATGTTGCTTTTGATGCTTATAATAAATACAAAGAACATACTCCGATAATTGTTCTAGAAAATTATCAGCCGGGATTAACTTTAGGAAGAGCTGAAGATATGAAAAAAACAGTTGAAGAAACCAGGAATAAATTCGCAGAAAAACTAAACAAAGAAAAAAATATTTCAAAAGATAAAGCCAAGGAAATTGCAGAAAAACTTATTGGAGTTACCTGGGATGTAGGACATATAAATTTCTTGAGAAAACATGGCTATAATGAAGAAGATATTAAAAGAGAAACAGAAAAAATTGCTCCATTTGTTAAACAAGTTCATATTACAGATAATTTTGGATTTAATGATGCGCATCTTCCTCCGGGAATGGGAAATGCTCCTATTAAAGAACAACTTAAAATTTTAGAAAAAAAAGGATTTAAATTTGATAAAGGAAATGTTATTGTCGAAGCTGGAGCATTCGTTGCCCAGTTCAAAGAAAATCCTCATCTGTATGCTTTAGAATATTTTGAGTCACCTTTATATACATACAAGACAATGCCATACTGGAAAGACATATGGGAAACCGAGGGGAAATATGGGCTTGGTTATGGCCCCACATTACCAGAGCAGCATTATGCAATGTATGGAAGTGGATTTTCAAGTTTACCATTGGAATTAGGCGGACAAGCACAAGGTGATAGAAGTAGATTTGC
>JBBSWY010000083.1:0-7899 GCA_038046045.1 Nanobdellota archaeon | reverse complement strand
TTAGGAAAACATGTAAGACAAATGGGAAGCAATATTACAAAAGAAAGATTAAGATTTGATTTTTCTAGTCCAAGAGCTTTAACAAAAGAAGAAATTAAAAAAATCGAGGATTTGGTTAATAAAAAAATAAAAGAAAGCTTGAAAGTAGAAAGACTTGAGATGCCATATAAAGACGCTATTAAGAAAGGTGCATTAGCATTCTTCAAAGAAAAATATCCTGAAACTGTTTCTGTCTATAAAATTGGTAATTACAGCATGGAATTATGTGGGGGGCCTCATGTTAAAAACACAAAAGATATTGGAAAATTCGAAATTATTAAAGAAGAAGCAATTAGCGCAGGGGTAAGAAGGATTAAAGCTATGGTAACCTAGGATAATTTTTTAATTTTAAATCTAGATAATTAACGAGGAAACTCAGAATTTCATTTCTAAGTATATCATAATTCTTAATTAAGTTTCTTTCAAATTCTTTAGTTTTATAATTTACTCCAGTTTGATATATAACGCATTCTATTTTATCTTTATTATCTTCATAATCAGAAATCTTTTTAGATATTATTTCTATAATTATATTATTGGTGGGGAGATTTATGCCTATAGCAAGTCTTCTTAGATCTATAGAAAATTTATAATTTGGAAAATTTGATGATAAAAGATTACCCAAATCTTTTACTAAATCGAGAAGTTTAGCTATTTTTCTTTGTTCTACATTACCCCTATTTATTTTTTGTGTTTGTCTATATCCTTCTCTAGTCATTGAATATTAAAAAGCAAAAGGATATATAAATTTATTCAAATATTTAATCTGGATAATTTTTCTCTTAAATCATTTAATTCCTTATCAAGATTTTTGTAACTTGGATATGGTTTAATGCCCTCAACTTTTCTTTCAATTTTTACAGCCCTTTTCTCGACTTCCCTTTCTCTAACTTCCGGCAATGACTCTAGAAATAAATTAGAATTCCCTTTTAACTCACTCACTCTTGACTTAATATCCTGCAATAATTTTCTTTTATCATTTCTTAATTTTTGTAAATTTTCATATTTTTCAAGCATTTTAATTATATCTATACTAGTTAAAATTATATGCCTTCGAAAAGAAACAGGATCATAAATAGGCATGTAAGCTTCAGTTTCAATTTTACCTTGCTTTTTCTTCATCTTTAACTTTCAAATAAATTCTGGTCTATGACTAGAAGTTTTTCCTTAATCTGGGCTAAGCTTTCTGTCCATTCGTCTAAGGCTTTATCTTCATCTCTCTTCATATTTTTTAATCCATCAATTAATCTTTCTATCTCATACACCTTGCTTTTTATAGAATTAATATTATTAAGCGCTTCCTCATACTTATCCATTTTAATGAATACGGGACCGGAAGATTTTTTTGGCTCTTCAGAAAAAGTAATTCTCTTAGGCATTGTTGGTTGTGGAAATTTTCTCTGGGATTTCATATCATCAAAATTTCCTATGCTTGGTGTATAACTTGGGAAATCATCAAAATTTGGTTTAGACATCTGAAAATCTGGACTTGGTGGTGCTGGTAAATCAGAAAGAACTTTTTTTTGTTTAAATAAAGCCATTATCCAACCTCCTTTTATTAAATTTAATTGAGTTTATTAATATATAAAGGTTTTTCTTTTTACATTGTAGTGTAACATGAAAAGCTTTTTAAATACCTTACTAATTTATTACTATAATGGATTTTTCCTCTATATTAGAAAGGTTTGTTGAAGAGACGGCTGGCAAGGATGCTGTAAAATTATTTCATTTGTTAAAAGAACGCGAGAATATCAGCGAATTTATACTTGCTGAAGATCTTAAGATAACAGTTAACCAGGTCAGAAATTTACTCTACAAATTAAATTCTTTTAACTTGGTTTATTCTAACAGGAAAAAAGACAAAGAAAAAGGGCTTTATATTTATTATTGGACTTTTAATTTTAAGCATGCTAGAGATGTTTTAGTAATGAGAAAGAATAATGAATTAAGACATTTAAAAGAAGAGCTAATAAAACAAAATGAACAAAGATTTTACATTTGCAAGAACGATAATAGCAAATTTGAATTAGAAGAAGCAATGGAAATGGAATTTAAATGTCCTGAATGTGGTGCTTTATTGCATCAGGAAGATAGTACTAAAAGGATAGCTGAGATAAATCATAAAATCCCTATACTAATGCAGGAGCTAGAAGAATTAAAGAAACCTGTAATGATAATTCCCAAGCCAGAAGAGGAAGAAAAAGTTAAGAAACCTAGAAAAGCCAAAAGAAAAGGTAAGAAGAAAAAGAAAGGTAAAAAAGCAAAGAAAAAGAAAGCTAAAAAAGCAAAGAAAAAATCTAAAAATAAAAAGAAAGCAAAGAAGATTAAATCAAAAAAGAAGCATAAAAAGAGGGTAAAGAAAATTAAAGCTAAAAAACATAAAAGAAAGTAAGAAAGAGTTCTAAAATATTAAAAAAAGTTTTGATTTAGATTAACTCTTGAAATTTTTCAACAAATTCTTTTGCATTATTTCTTATTAAAGATAATATTTCTTGATTAACTTTCGTTTCACTCCCATATTGAAATCTTTCCCTTAATTTTATAATACTATCTTCAACATTAGGGTCAATCATTTTTATGTATTTAATATCCAAATTAATTTTATTAATCAGAATAAAATATTCTATAGCATTAATACTGCACTCTTGGTTTGTACTTTCATATCCTAATTTATAGAGCAAAGCTAATGTGGCGTGGTACATTGCATAAAACGCTGAGGAAATAGCCCAATCAGAATAACCGCCTTCGATATCAGATTCCATCTTCTTCAAATTATATAATGCCTTATCGATATGATATTTAGCTTCTTCTAAATTTGGCTTAATCTCTTTAAGACCATGGCCATCTTCTTTTGCTCTCTTCAAACACCATTCGAACTTATTTTTAGCATGCATTTTTTATACATTTAATAAAGATGTCTTTCCCCTTTAAAATTATTCCTTCTTTAACTAAATCTATTATTGCTTTTTTTTTATTTTTTAAATTGTTTACAAAATCTTGCTCTAATAAAATTAATGGATGAATATTTTTAGGTCTTATTTTCGATATTTCCAAACAAAATTTATTTACTTCTTCAACTTGTTCTTTATTCTTAATAATAAATAACACATCAACATCTTTAGCTTGCTCTTTTTTATTTAGTATAGAACCGAATAAAATTATTAATCTAGCGTCGAATTTCTCTAAATCGGAAGCATAAACTTTAGCTAATTTATTCTTATCTAATCTATCATTTTTGTCTTCCATTAATACAATCACACTTAAAATTCTTTCAGATTCATTATTAAAGTTTAAGTTATAATAAATAGCGTTTCCTAATTCTTTAGCATTAACTATCCCCCTTTCTTTTAATGATTTTAATATTTTATGGGCACTCCCCACACTTATATTTAAAGCTCTGGCTATTTGATTTATATTATACATTTCTAAATTCCTTATTAGAAAATTTAAGATTTTAAATCTATTTTTTGGAATCATCATATTCATTAATAGTGAATAATCATTCATTTAAAATGAATAATACCTATATAAATCTTTCGTTTTGTTTTCTAAATCAAAATAAAGTTAGAGAGATTAAAGAGTTTTATGAAAAATATTGTTTAAAAGATTAAGAAGCAACACAAACTTCTTGTTCATCTAACTCGTCTATTTCTTCAAACATCTCTTCTAATTCTTTTACATCTATTTTCTGTTTTTTATTCAGCATTCTTTAAATCACTAAATCCTACAAGCAATAAAACTAAGCCAATCAAAACAACTAACAGAACTAAACCACCTTTAATTAAGTTCCAAGTGGCATCTAACCAACCATATTGGTCAGCAAACCATATTGCGACAATTACTAATATAACCCCAAAAACAACTTTGAATAAATTCTTCACTACTTCAGCCATTTTAATTCCTTTATAGTAAAAATTAACTAATATAAAAGCTTTTTGGAATAATTGGGGAAAACTTTTTAAAGACTCATTTTAGCCTTAGTATACTCTAAGAAAATGGCACTCTATAAATATTTACAAAAAACATGGCAAGAACATCCTAAAGAACTCGAAGATTTATATAAATTAAGGTTAATAGAATGGAGACGTGGAAATTCTGTAGTTAGAGTAGAGCACCCTACAAGATTAGACAGAGCACATGCATTAGGATATAAAGCAAAACAGGGTTATGTTGTTGTCAGAGTAAAGTTATTAAGAGGTGGAAGACAGCGTCCTAGAATTAAATCTGGAAGAAAATCAAAAAACGCCAGAAGAAAACTTATTTTAGAGATGAATTATCAATGGGTAGCAGAACAAAGAGCAAATAAAAAATATCCAAATTGTGAAGTTCTTAACTCATATTATCTAGCAAAAGACGGAAAATATTATTTCTATGAAGTTATTTTAATTGATAGAGAACTTGGTAAAAAATATCCTAAAATTATGAACTTAGCTGAACAACGTGGAAGAGTTTATCGTGGTTTAACTTCAGCTGGACGTAAGAGTAGAGGTTTACGTGGAAAAGGAAAGGGTTATGAAAAAATGCGTCCTAGTTATCATGCTTATAAAAGACGCAATAAAAGCAAATATTCCAAGAAACAAAGCTAAAAAATTATTAACTTGTTTAATTAAAATTTCTTATAATAAATTTTAGTTCTTCCAAATACTACAAATAAGATTAGCATTAAAATTATTATGAATAAGATTATAAAAGCAAATATTCCAAGAAATAAAAATATCGCAACTAATAAGGGAATTGAAATTAATAATACCAAAGCTAATAACAATCTGGTTTTCCAATTTACTAGTGATTTTGATTTCATAACAAAACTTATATATAGTTAAATTATAAATCTTACTAAAATGATATCTTTAGAAAATATTAAGGGTTATTTAGATAAATCTGAAAATCCGTTAATATTTTTTGATGATGATGCTGATGGACTTGCTTCATTTTTATTGATTTACAAATACTTGAATAATGGAAAGGGAATCGTTGTTTCGCATTCAATTTTAGATGAAAGTTATGTTCAAAAGGTTGAACAATATAAACCAGATTTAATTCTTGTATTAGATAAGCACGGAATTTCCCAAGAATTTGTGGATAAAGTTAATGTTCCAATATTCTGGATTGATCATCACCCCATAGAAAAAGTTCAGGGTGTAAAGCATTTCAATCCAATTTACTTTAACATGCCTGTACACCCAACTTCATACTGGTGCTATAAGCTTGTTAAGGAAAATTTATGGATTGCAGTTACAGGAATAATAGCAGATCATTCCTTAGAATATTTCAAGGAGTTTTCAGAAAAATATCAAGATCTAGTTAATTACAAAGTTAAAGAACCATTTGATGCGATGTTTAATACAAAAATCGGTTTACTATCAAAATTATTTACATTTATTCTAAAGGGAAAGGCGATGGATGTAAAAAAATGCATTGATATATTAACTAAGATAAATGATCCTTATGAAATTTTAAATAAAACAACACCAAGAGGAAAATACATTTATGAAAGATTTGCAAAATTTAATAAAGAATATGAAGCAATATTAAAAGATGCTATGCAAAACAGCATCGTAACAAAAAATATGGTGCTTTATACTTATTCACGGGCTGAAACGAGTTTTACAGGGGTCTTATGCAATGAATTAATTTACAGATTTAAGGATAAGGTGGTTATAGTTGCTAGAGAAAAAAATGATAGCTTCAGAATAAGTTTAAGAAGTTATTATAAATCTAAAATAATAATCTCAAAAATAACTGAAAAGGCTAAGATAGGATTAAAGGCTCAGGTTGGTGGTCATGAACATGCGTGTGGTGGAGAAGTTTATAAAGAAGATTTCAAAGAGTTTATAGATAGGTTAGAACATTTAATAAAAAAATGAGGGTGATAAATTACTTTATTGTATTTTTATTATTTACAGGTATAGCAAGTGCACAGAATTTTAATGATTATAGCAGTTTAGAAATACAATCAAACTTTTCTTCTAAATTAAGTTTAGAATATAAAGAATCAAATTACAAGATAGATTATGTTACAGCAAATTTAAATTTTTTTCCAAGGAATAATGAATTTCAAAGCTCAACTTATGAATTAACAAGCAATCCTAAAGCTTCTACATCAACTGAAGAAAACATAATTACCTATAAATGGAATAATCCAAGTAAAAGTGAATTAAAATATGAATTAAATTCTAAAATTAAAACTCAAATTAATTTTAAAAAAATTAAAAATAAAATAAAATTTCCTCTAAATTATAATGACGAATTAGAAGATTACCTAAAAGAAAGTAAAACTGTTACATCAAATGATCCTGAAATAAAAAAGAAAGCTGCTGAACTTGCTGAAGGTGAAGATGACTTGTTTGTTGTTGTACATAAAATAGGAGCATGGACTAAGGAAAATATTAATTATAGTTTAGATACATTAACTATAGAAGCAAGTCAAGATTCTTCATGGGTTTTTCAAAATAAAAGAGGGGTGTGTGATGAACTTACAGCTTTATTTGTTGCAATGCTCCGCAGTATAAACATTCCTGCAAGATTTGTAACAGGACAAGCTTATACAAATGTAATTAATGGATTTGGTAATCATGCCTGGGCTGAAGTTTATTTTCCGGGTTATGGATGGATTCCTTTTGATCCAACTTATGGTCAATTGGGTTATGTAGACAGTACACATATAAAAATGAAAGATAGTATAGATATCAAAGAAGCAAGTATTGATTATGCATGGCGTTCTTATGGTGTTGATTTAAGTTCGGGAAAATTAAATGTAAATAGCAGTATAATTAGCAAGGGTGAATTATATAAAGAAAGTGTAAAGTTAGAAGGGAAATTATTGGAAGAAAAAGTTGGTCCTGGAAGTTATGTTCCTTTTGAAATTGATATTGAAAATTTAAATGATTATTATTTGCCATTATCTTTAGATTTGGTAAAGGCTCCAAAAGAAATAGAAAATTTAGAACAAAATATACTGTTAAAGCCAAAGGAATTAAAAAAAATTTTCTTCATAATAGAAATTCCGAATGAAGCAGATAATGGATTTACTTATACTTCCACAGCTGAAGTTAAAGACCGGTTTAATAATTATGTTTCAGAAAGTATAAAATTTGGAAATGAATATAATATTTACACCTTACAGGAAGCAAATGAAAAAATCTCTGAGTTAAGCAAAGAAAATGACAAAATATATTCTGGTAATGTCGAGATAAAATGCATTAAGGACAAATTATTTTATTATGATGATGAAAATATAAATGTTGGATGCTCTATAAAAAATATTGGGAATGTAAATTTAGAAGATTTAAACTTATGTTACTTAAATGAATGCGGTAAAATTAATTTAATAATTGGAGAGAACAAAGCTTTTGATATTAGTTTAGAACCCAAAGATGTAGAAAAAGAAATTTCAATTAAAGTTGAGAATGAATATGTAAGCAGGAATTTATTTTTCGATTTAAATATATTAAAGTCTCCAAATTTAGTTATAAGTAATTTGAATTATCCTAAAAATATGAATTACAATGATGTTTCAAAAATTACATTTACTTTAAGTTCTGATTCTGAGATTAAAAACCTTAAAATTAATCTAGGTGAGAGAGAAACAATTAAATTAAATGCATTTAAAGGTGAAAATGATTTTAATATTAATTTCGATGGTAGGGAATTTTATAATAAAAATTCAGATTTAATCTTGAATTATGAAGATCAAAATGGAAAAACTTATTCTTTAAATCAAGGAATTAATGTTGAAGTTGATAATGCTCCATTTTATATTAAGTATTTTGGTGTAATTATAATAATTTTAGTTGTAATAATTAGTATGATTTTGCGAAGAAGGCTACGCCATTAGCTTTATTTCCACAAACAAAACAT
>JBBSWY010000082.1:0-2346 GCA_038046045.1 Nanobdellota archaeon | reverse complement strand
ATAACAAGAAATATCATTTTCTCTTAATTTATCCAAAGCTTGTGCAGTTCTTTTTATTATATCTATATTTGGCAGGCTTGTGTTAAATAAGTCTCCAGAAATTAAAACAAAAGCTGTATTTTCTTTAACACATAATTCCATTGCTTTTTCAAATGCAACTATACTTAACTCCTTTAATTTATCTTCTCTCCAACCACCAACATGACAATCTGATAAATGGGCAAATTTCATAATAATAAGATGTTAGAAAAGATTATTAATATTTGCTTGTTTTAAAAAGTTAGATTTATATATTTTTTTATTGATTAATCTGTAATGAATAGGCTTAAAGAGAAAGTAAAAGCAATATTTAAATCAAAAACAGCCAAATTTAGCCCATATTTATTCGGAATATATTTTGTAATAAGTTCTATAAATCATATTGTTAATCATTTTAGTTATCCAATGCAGATTTATAAAGTGAACAATGCTGTATTATACAGAAATAATTTTGAACTATCATTTCCATATCTAGCACCAGAACTTTCTGATAAATTGGTGTCTAAGGGGGGCAATCTTGAAATAGTTATGAAAAGATATGAAAACGGGATACAAGTAAACCTTGAGGAATTATCTAAACATCTGCCTGATGAAGCATATTTTGAAGGAAGAGAAGGGACATTAATTTTTAGAAAAGATATTAATGATGATGGAAGTGTAGGTCAAACAACAAAATATGGATTTAATTTTGCTGATTCTTTATGGAATTATTTGATAAATAAAATATATTTTAATGAACGAATTAAAAACGGAAAAAGTAATACTAAGTTTACTTCAAATTAATGTAGTGTAACATAAAGTTTTTATACTATAATAAATACATTAAATTAATGAAAAAAGGGGTAATTCTATTATTAACAATATTATCAAGTTTAGAATTAGTTAATGCACAAACCGAAATTACTTTATTTGGTCAAAGTTATTCTATTATTCTTCTAGCTCCGATATTTTTTATGGGTTTAATTTCATTATTTTTCATCGGATTAATTTTAAAGGATAATATCAAGAAATTAAAATTACCAAAAATCAGCCTTGGTAAGATTTTAAAACATGAAACTCCCATTCAAAAAATATCTAAACAGGAGTATCGTGAAAAATTTGTATTATTAAGAGAAAATGTGCATAGATTAGGACATCAACAAGCTTTTAATGAGTTTAATGAAATTGTAAAGGAATTTTTTAAAGATAAATTTAATATAAAGCATGAATTTGCATTTGCTGAACTTGGTAATATGGTTAAAGGTCATGCTAAAGATGTCGAATTAGCAAATAAAATTTCAACATTAAAATATTCTGGAAGTGGAATAAATTTAAAAGAACTTAGACCATTATTTAATAATTTTGAATCATTATTAGGAGATTACAAATTACCAGAGATTAAAATTGAGCCTAGATTCTTTCAAAGAATTAAGATTAATTTCCTTGCTTTATTTAAGAAAAAAGAAGTTAAAGAAATTAAAATTCTCAAACCAAATTTTGAAGAATTAAAGATAAAGACCCCCGCGCCTATTGAAATCATACAAGAAATAAAAAAACCTGCAATAAATATCAAGAAATTTAGTTTATTTAACAATATATTAGCAAGAATACAGAAATATAAGATTTTAAAATTAATTGAAAGGGGAAAAAATGCATTAACTGTAAATCCCTTAATTGCAAAAAGATATTATGCCAGAGCTTTACTTGGTTATTATAAGATGTCATTAAAAGAAGAAAAAGATATCCTAGATAACTTAACACAGCTTCATAATCAAATATTAAATATAAGGAAGGGTGAAAAAACATTCTTAGACCTATCAAAAAACTTAATTGATATGAAGCATAAAGGAAAACATGTTTCTAAAGAAAGTTTGGGGTTATTAAGCACATTAAAGAACTTCATTGAAAGAGAAGAGTTATTGGCAGCTGTAAAATTAAAAGAATTCTCAAGTAAATTAAAACATGAAGAAAGAAAGCTTGGACATTATGTAACTAAGGAAGGTAATGTTGTTGGTGATAAGTTTAAGTATGATATAGAAAAATTTGGGAGTGTTACAACTCCGTCTGGTGAAAAAATGACTAAACCTGAAATCAGCCAGAAAACAATTAATTTAGTTGATCAATATAAACCAAACTTTGATTTTCTTTATAAACAACCTAGATTTAAAGCTGAGAAAATAAAAGAAATTAAACCTAAATTAGAACCAATTAGAGGAAGTAAAAAAATTAGAATATTGCAAAAACAAAGAAATGAACTTTATAATAAACTGCTTGATTTAGAATCTGGAAAATTAAGTCATCATAAATTAAATTAAGGTATTGTTCTAA
>JBBSWY010000081.1:0-3723 GCA_038046045.1 Nanobdellota archaeon | reverse complement strand
GTATATTGCTTTGATCCGCAGAATGAAAACTGTCCAGATCCCCAAAATGTAAATAATTTATTAGCAAGAACAAGATTATCTGTTGGAAAGCGCTAGCATCTTATTCTATCATAATAATTTAAATGTGAATCATCTAATTTAAAGTTGCTTGGCATTCCCTGAACACATGCTCCTGGAACTTGAGTGAAAAATAAATGATCAACATTTGAATAGCCATTTCCATTAAGGTAAATTGCTGGATCTAATACGGACTCTATTCCATACAAACTAGTTCCTATAAATTTCCCTTGCAATCTCTCCAAGAAGTTTGGTGCATCTTCATTTGCCCTAAAGTAAATATTTTGAACATGATCATTGAAATCATTTATATTAACAAAATTATTATAAGAAGTTTTTTTGATATTAATGCTTTTTTTAGTTTCTGCTTGAACAAGATAAACAGGATCACGATAATCTTCAACATCTAAAATGCTTATTATCTCTCTGTCAACAATATTCCAGATTATTTCATTCTTTACATCTGTTAAAGTATAACTTAATCTTAATCTAATTTTAACATGCCAAGGATCTTCCTGCGTGATTGTTAATGTACCAAAGTTCATTGGTGAATGAGTAAAAATTGCACCTTGTTGTTCTGCCAAATCTTTTATCTCGTTTAAAGTTGATCCAATTGTAAAATCCAGTCCACCTTGATACATATCATCTTGCTGTACTCCTTTATAAGAACCATCTCTCATTGTCTGTGTAAAATAATCTTCTAATGTATCTGGAGCAACAATGTAAGTTGACTGGTTCGATTCATAATCAAATAAAGAAATCATAGCCTGGTTGGCAGAAGCCCTTATTGCATCCGGAATTAAACTGGAATTTAAATTTTTAACAAAACTATTTAATGTCTCAACTTTTACGTTAGCTGTCTGGATTTTTGTATTGCTTCTATTATTAATATTAACCAGGAAGGCAATAATCAAAACAAATAATAATATTACAGTTATAAAAGTAAAAACTACTGCTTTTTTATTTAACTTATCCATGATTTCACTTTAAAGTACACTGTATTTAATAATCTAGAATTAAATAATATGCATTCGTCAACGCAACGAGGATTTGCATTATTTACAGCAAATGTCAAAGTATCATCGTTAAAATTATCCCTTCCATCATAACCTACAGCATCTAATCTAAATTCTCTATTATCACAATGTTGTGTACCCCAATCTATTACAAAATTTTGGTCTTGTGGCAGGGTGCTTACTTCTACTGTCTTAAGTAAATTACAATCTTTTTGTGTTGGCAAACTTGGGTCGCATTGGAATGAGCAGTAACGAGGATCATCATCTACGACACCATTAACCTTTACAGGCCTGAACTCGTTTGTTTTTGGATCTTTCTTGTAAGCATAAATTTTTGTTCTTACTACACCTTGCAAACTTTTAACATTTACATTTAGCTGAATATTATTAGAAACTCCTGGATTTAATAAATTTGCATCCGGAACATTTAATACGCTTAATACAACTTCAGGATTAATTTCTATCTGTTTTATTGCTTTAATCCCTTGCAACTTAAAATTGTCTGTTGTAGCTGTAATAAACTCATCATCTCCTCCGACACTGGAAACTTGATAATCTATAAATTCCCTTGAACAAAGATTTTCTCCAACTGAACATTGAGAATTGAAATTTGTTTGTGCTCCACTTAAATCTATTCCCTTTAAAATTCTTATCGTATCTGGTGTTATAGATGGTCTAGCTATGACTATAAAATTTATCTTGCTAGCGGGATTAGCTTTTTCCTGTGCAATTATTTCTATTTGTCCACAAGTACCACAATCTATATCACATGGAGTACATTTTCCATATGTTTGTTGATCACAAGTACCCCAGTCGCCATATTTTTCAGGACAAAAACCGTCAGGTACAATCTTACAATCTATATTATAATTACTACAAACTTGAGCACCGGTACATATTTCACCATTTACACCACTACTTAAATAAATTAAGCTAGATAAAAATACTAAAATTAATAATAAATTTTTTATTGGCATAGTGCTTTTAAATTTTGATTTTTAATATCATTACAATTCTTTAATACCAAGTTAACTTGATCAAGACAAGATTGTTTTATTTCATCATTTTTAATTTCACTGCATTTTCCAATATCTTTTTCAGCAATCGCTACATTAATTTTTACTGAATAACAACCATAAAGACAATTAGATGTTTTACAAGTCTCATCGCATGTTTTCGATTTTTCCTCTGCAATATCTTGAACTGTTTTTTCCTGTGTATTTAGGTTTTTTAAGTAAGTAATTGCAATAAATATAACAATTAATACTATTAGAAATAAAGCTAGATTCTTGTAAATATTCAATATATCACCTCTAATTTAAAGTATTTTGTTGATATTTAAATATTGTTGTTTTGCTTTAATTCCGATTAATTTATATATTTTTAGATTTAATTATTTTTATGAATTTGCTACAAAAATTTGCTTTATATGGATTAACAACCGCAAGTTTAAGTGTAATTCCATCTTGTTCTGAGAAAACTAATACAGCTAATAGTGAAGATAAAGAACCGAACAAATTAGAAGCAAAGAACATTGTGTTTAAAGTTCTGTGTAATCAAGATGGTTTAGATAGGGGATTAGTAGTTAATATTGCTATTTTTGATGAAGGTACCGGGAGAAGAGAAGTATATGGAAACACGGGATCAAATGGCGGTTTTTGCTCTATTGTAAAACTAGATACAAAAAAAAGTTATCGTATAGAATTTTACAAATATTTTGGAAACGAAAAAAAATGCATTGGGTGGATAAAAAATCTTACTTATCAACAAAATCCTATTTGGTGGGCAGATAATTGCGATCCTGGATATTCCGCAGCTCCAAACATAGGCTACAGAAATTTTGGATCTTGTGGCAGCATTCAATCAATTAATGATTGTTTGGGGCAATAAAAATGAAACTATGGAAAAGAATGTTTTTTTATGGATTAACATGTGTTTCATTAAACTTAGCATCATGCAATAAAGAAGAATCACCGACAGAAGCTGTACAAAAAGTTGATTATTTAAAACCTCTTCTTGGAACATGGCGCCAAATTGAACAAAATAATTTCAGGGTAGAATACTTAGTTAAAAAAGTCTTCAGCAGTGATAGATCATACACATTTTCTATTGAAGATACAGTAAATCATGATTTTCGTGCATTTAAGGCTTCTATAGACGAAATTACAAATGCAGATTATAAAGCACATATAACAAATCAATTTGGTAGTTATATTCAGAATATGATTGGCTGGAAAGAAGGATGGAATTATTTTATTAGCGGTAACAGATTATATGAAAATGATGGAACATTGTATAATACTTACATTAAACAATAAAATTTAAATTATTATTTTACAAATTCAACGTTCGGCATATCTTTAAAATCTTTATCTCCTGTTAAAAATAGAAAAGTTTATATATTAGTTTTGTTACATCATTTTTATGAATCAATCTATAATAAATAAGATTGGGGAAGTATCTACAATAAAGGATATAGAAAAAAAACTAAACGTTAAGAAAGCTACAGCTATAAATTATATTCATTTATTGAGAAAAATTGGCCTGGTAAAAACATGGTATAAAAAAGATAAAAGCAGATTATATATAATAAAAAGATTAGCAAAACCAATAATTGGAAATGAGAGTTTTTATGATATAATTAATAAAT
>JBBSWY010000080.1:0-11316 GCA_038046045.1 Nanobdellota archaeon | reverse complement strand
TGTCTTTCTAATTCTAATTTCTTTGCAATGGCTGTAGAATTTTGGTCTGATGCATAGGCTTTCATAATCTCATCTGCCAATGCTTCCGTCATATTTATCTTTTTATTATAACTTTTTTGATAGCTTCCCTGAACCATTTGTCTCAAAGCAATATCAATTCTTCTTTGGGGTGCACACTCAACAGCCTGAGGATATCTTGCTCCACCATATTCTATAGAAATGATTTCTTCTCTAGGAGCTGCATTTTCTAAAGCTTTTATAAAAACCTCAATTGGATTTTTTTTAGTTTTTTCCTCAACAATCTTTAATGCATTCTCAACAATATCATAAACTTTCTGTGATTTTCCTGAAACTTTACCAGAAGTTGTCTTATGTTTTTTTCCTCTATGACCTGGAACCATCAATTTATTTATTAATCTTTCAATAATATTATTTTTGCTTTTCCAGAATCTAGTTTTAACATATTTCCCTCCTGTTTTTGGAACCAAGATAGGACTTAAATTAATATATCTCTTTAAACCAGGATCTTGAACTTGTATATTAACATTCCATTTATCAAATATTTTAAATTCCATTTTATCTTCTTCCTTTTTCTATTCTACCTTTTAATAGAGCATCTAAGCTTTGGTCATTTACCTTAATAACTTGCCATCTGATTCCAGGAATATCTCCTTTAGCTCTTCCCTGTTTTCCACCAATAGCTTCTATAATAACTTCATCGTGTTCATTAATAAATTTAATAGCATTATAACCTGGAACAAAAGCTGTAACCCTTCTACCATTTTTAATTAATTGGGTAACAACACAATTAGATGTTAAAAATCCATTAGCGAAGAAATTATGATTTTTACTTTCAGTAGTTATATCACGAACATCTTCCAAATCAATTTTTTCTATACTTTCAATTTTTTCAAGTACCAAGCCATTATTTAAAGTATTTTCTTTACACCATTCTTCAAAACTTTTTAAATGTTTATTTGGAATCTTAATCTTACTTTCATTTATATTATTTCTTAACCAATAAGCTGCACTTTCTTGAGTTAAACCATCTAAATTTATATTTTTAACTGCTTTACTTATAGAATAACCATTAGTAGTTAATAATTTAATTTGTTTTAATGCATTAATCCTTTTTTCTATAATATATTTTTTAGTCAATAAATATTCATACATATAACTAGATAAATTTTCTCTTTCTCTCGAATAGATAAATCCTATCTTCCCATACAAATTAAGTAATGAATATAAGTCATTTGATAAAGTAAATATATATTGTATTGTTCTATTTCCACTTTTCCTAATAAATTCATTTACAGGAATAATTGATTTAATTTCAATATTAAATTCTTTTAATATCTTAGATAAAGAACTAGCAAAATTCTCTATAGAAATATCTTTTAATTTGTTAATCCCAAAATCTGGTCTTATTGGTGTAGTATGATTTCTTTGTTTACTTATACTCGGTTTTCTCATTTCAGAACCAAAAAATGCCCTTAAGAACTCTTTTTTAATCCATTTTGGAGATTTATTTAACCATTGCGGTATAGAATAATCTATAAGAGGCTTATCTCCAACCGGAACTCCCAAAGCCATAAGTAATAAAGCAAAACTTTTATTTGTAATTCTAAATTGATAGGATCTTCCCTTGATAATTCTAATTCCTTTATTGGATTGAACATAACTTTTACTAAAACTTTCTATTATTGGAGAGATATAAAACCCTAAATCATTTATATCCCTTTTAATCTCATCTAAATCTTCCGGCTTACCCGTAAAAACAATTTTATATCTCAAAGAATTATTAGCTTTATCCTCGTAAATTCCACCATCACCAAATAAATGTCCAATAATCCTAGTTATCTTTGCAATGTTTTTATTTGATGTTCTAAATGGGAGCAATCCTTTTTCTTCCAACTCTTTGTAAACTTTAGAAAATTTTGTGTTTTGAGGAGCAATTGTTTCTATATTATTTTTATCAACTAACAATAAATCACTTTTTTCAAATTCTAAAGATTCATAAGGACAGATAATTAGTCTATCATTAACATTTAAATCCTTTAAATCCATTTTACCTTTATTAGTATAAAAAGGATGATCTTGTGTTGCTATGATCTCTCTTCCCGTTTCTTTTGTTTTTATTTTATAAACAATATCATTTTGTTTTTTTGTATTAAATTTCATATAAGTTGTTATTTTTGTTGGTTCTAGTCCATTGTCATCTATATTAAAACTCATTACATTATAATTTATTTGGGGTAAATCTTTTATTTTAATATAACAACCATCTAACATAACTTTTGTATCTGGCGAAATACACTTCCGCATGGCAGAATTCGGTTGTTTAGCTTCCCTTTGTGTTTTTTCTAATACAATGGCTTTAGCTTGTGCAGCTGCTTTTAAAGGATCACTTTTTTCTTTTAATCTTAATGTTCTTCTTAAATACCAATAATCCTGCCATCTAGCAGTCTTTCTTCTAACTTTAAGTTTTCTTGCTGCTCCCAATCCTTTGCTTTTATTTCCCATTTTATATTATTTTTATTGTTAAGTTAAAGTATTCCTTAACTAAATCGCTTAGTTCGTTAAAATTTCTCCTTTCTCTACCTATTAATAAACCTTTAGTTTTTCTATCATTAGCTTTAATTTCAATAACATTATTATTCAAAGTTATACTCTCAACCTTAATAGGATAAATAAAATTATTAATAAAATTTACGGGATTTTCATTAAACTCAATTATTCTAAGTCTTTTGTGCATCATGTTTTCAATCATTTTTATGTTTTTTCCTTTGCTGCCAATGGCTTTTCCTAGTTCACCATGCTCAACTATAATTATTAGTTTCTCATCTTCTAACATACCTTTAACTTTACTCCGGGTTAAATTTTCAAACAAAGTTATTTTTTGTATTTTGTCTTTATCAAAAATCATCTTAATATCCGAGAACAGAAATAGAAAATGGTTTTTTGCAAACTACCCCAAGTTCTTCATTATTTTCCTTTAATTCATTAATTTTAACATTATTTAATTTGGCATAATGTTGAATATCTTCTTTAGCATATTTAGGACAATTGGAAGCTAAATAAATTCCTTTTAATTTTCCTAATTTTAAATTCTTCATTACACTATTTGTTCCAATAATTATTTTATTTTCCTTGATTAATTTCTTTAGTTCTTCCATTTTATTTTTCCTTGGCTTCTTTTACCTTTTGTCTCATCTTTGCAATTAAATCAGGAAGTCCAGTACCCAAAGGAACAACTTGGTTTACCATTACGTTTTCAATTACGGAGTTTAAATTATCCTCTTCCCCTATTAAAGAAGCATTAACAATATGCTTTAAAGGTGTTTCGAAACTTGCTCTTGCTAATACACTTTCTTTTTCAGATGTAATTCCTGATCTTGTAATTCCTTTTATTTTTCCAGAAGTTGTCATTGCATCTGCTAAGAGCATTATATGCCTAATATCAATATCCAAACCTTGCTGCTTGATAACATTTGTAGCTTCATTTATTATTGCTTGTCTTGCAGCTTCAATCCCAAGAACTTCAGCAACCATAAAAATATCATTTGTTGTTGTTCTTGTTTCATCTACCCCATCTATCTTAAATGCATCTTTTAAATTTGCTCCAGCGCATAAAATTATGAACTCATTTCCATTAAATATTGGAGAAACTTGAGTTATATCCTTTACCCCTTTAATATGAACCTCCTTGCATTTTTCTTTTAATTGATAAAGCATCTTGAGTTCGTATTCTTCTGTTTTTTGTTTAATAACTAATTTATCTTGCGCAAAGCTTACTTTTACTTTCTTTAACTCTTCTTCAACTGTTTTTTCTAATTGCGCTTCAGTAATTTTTAAATCTCTCATTTTTTTCTTGTCTAACGAAACTTCAACCCTAAATAATGTTAAATTTAAAGAAAATTCAGTTGCAATATCTTGTAATTTTGTTTCAACTAACTGAGCTGCAATCTTTTTTACTTCTTCTTTATCTTTTGTTAATCCGCGTTTTAAATAAACTTCAGTTCTTGGTGTGCTTGGATTTTTTCTTGCATCAAATAATTCTATTAACCTGGGTAATCCTAATGTTACTCCCATCTCTGCAACACCAGCAAAGTGGAAAACATTTAATGTATTATGTTCAATAATTCCATCAAATGTTGTAAATGTCTCTAATCCCGGAACACTTAAATCATAAACATATTCATGCTCATAATCAACATATCCTATACTAACAATTTCATCCCAAATAACATCAGAGTTAAACATTCTGTGCATTATATCTAATTCATTTTTAATATCAACATTTTTTTCTTTTGCTAAATTCTCGAATTTCTTTATATATCTAAATAAAGCTGTTCTTCCTATTTTTTGTCTTTTTGCGAAATTATTTATATATCTCGTTGGATAATTTAATTTTTTTGCTACATCATAAAATAAATTTCCAAACCCTGAAATCATATCTGTATAATCTTGAGATTTTTCATTCCAGAAATTTTTTGCTAACTCTGCTAATTTTTCTAAATCCTTTCTTTTATATTCGATATCTGAACCAATATACTGCAAGAATTGGGGAGCATATTTATATGGTATTAATAACCAATACTGTTGTTTTTTATCTTTTATTTTATATGAAAATATTTTAAATCTGCTTAACAATAAAGCAATCCCATCAATTAACTCTCTTGAATTTGAACTCACTCTAATCATTTTTCTATCAACATGGAAATTTGCATCACCGTCAAAGTAACCGCGTAATAAACCAGAAATAAATTCATTGCTTGCATTATAAGCAAACTCTGGAACTTTTTTAAAATCTGATCCAGAACCACATGAATTTCTCATAAAACTTGCTAATAAGGTAGAATTTATTTTTAAATCTCTGCTTAAAGCAAATCCTCTATTATGAAAATCTTCAATGTAATTTAATTTTATCTCATCAACAAAAATCTTTGCATTGTTAATATAATTATTATCTAAATTCGATATTGAAACTTGACCGTAATTTGCGAATCCTTCTGCTAAATACGCGCCAATAAACCAACCCGTATTTTGATTGAGGTTTACAGAGTTTTTAATTGGTTTAGCAATTGTTCCTGGTTTTGATAATAAATCATCTTCATTTACAACAATTAAATCATCAAAGATATTTTCATTTATTTTTATCTCACTTAAATATGAGTCATTAAAGAAATTATTAATTACGGGTATTCTATTGCCTAATCTTAATTCTGTTCCTTTTACTGGAATTATAATATTATCATTTCTTATGACAAATGAGTGGTTATCTGTGCATGTAATTTCTCTTCCAGAAGCTGTTTTTATTTTAATTAATTTTTTATCTATTCTATGTCTGCTAACTTCAGTAACTTTTTTCCATTCAATTTTTTCTTCTTGATTTAAACTTGGAACAAAAATTTCAAGATCATTTAATGGTAAAATTTCAGAATGTCCATTTAAGTTTAAACTTCCTTTAAATTTTATCAAAGAATCAACAAATTCTCCAATTTTTACAATTTTTATTTTATTATTAATTTTAATTATAATCTTCTCGTCGTATGAATCGGACATTTGAGTTCCTGGTTCTCCAAAACTTTCTGCTGTTATTATTCCAATACTTTCTCCGGGAGTTATCTTTGCACTTTCATATTCATCTCTTACTCTTTTCAATATTTCTTTTCTCTTTTGTTCTCCTAAATGATGCTCCTTACTAAGTTCAATTGCTTCATCTTCTAATTTTTTAGGAATTCCGTTATTAAACATTTGCCATTACCTCTTTAACAATTCTTTTAACATTAATTATCCCGCCCTCACTCTTACTTACATCAACACCATCATCCCCATAAATAAATTGTATTACTCTTTTGTTTGCATCTCTTACAGTTCCGTCGTATTCTACTCTAATATCTTGCAATGCATTTGCTAATCTTCTATATAGATAACCTGATTTTGGAGTTCTTAATGCAGTATCCATTAATGAATCTCTTCCTGTCATTGCATGGAAAAAGTATTCATAGGGTTTTAATCCAGATCTATAACCTCTTCTGATAAAACCACGAGTATCTGCACTTAAACTGTTTTTAGGAAATAAACTTAATGTTCTTCCGCTATAACCTGTGTTAACTCTTGATCCGCGTAAAGCTTGCTGTCCAACCAATGCTGCCATCTGTGCTAAATTCAAGAAATTACCCATAGCACCGCTTCTTGCCATTAGAACAGTTGAATTTTTTTCTGAAACACTTTCATAAACACTTTCTCCAATTTTATCTCTTAAATTATTTAAAATTTGCAAGATCATATTTTCAAGTGTTTGTTCTAAGGTCATTCCCGGCAATGCTTTTAAAGAACCATTGTGATAATCCTTAATTAAACCATCAATTTCCTTTTCAGCTTCATCAATTCTCTCTTTATTCCTATTCATTAAAGCTTCTGGTAAATCAGTATCTGAAATTGATGTTGTAAATCCTGTTCTTAATAAAACTTCAATTCCCAGTTTAAACACCTTTCCAAGTAGATCTAATCCAACATCTTCCCCATATTGTTTGTAAATTGCTCTTAATAAAGTTCCATTTTCCTCTCCAATTGTGGATTTATCTATGAAACCTTGGGTTAATTTTCCATTTTTAATTATAACATCTTCGTTTGTCTTGGTGCTTCCAACAAAATCAAAATCACTTGGTAATATTGCGGAAAAAATATCTTTTCCTGAAATCATTTTTCCTTTCTTTAAATTATCAAAATTACTTACTCCAATGTTATAAAGAATTTGAACAGCATCTTCTCTCTTAAAATTTAAATTCTTTGTTAATAAATAATTTCCTGTAATAGCATCATGCAAGCTTCCAATAACATTTAATCCGTTTTTTGGTGTAATAATTTGAGATTGAACCTGCATCAAAATTTCAGCTTCTGCCCTTGCCTCTTCATTTTGTGGAATATGTAAGTTCATTTCATCCCCATCAAAATCAGCATTATAAGGGGTACAGACAGCAGGATTTAATCTAAATGATTTACCAGGCATAACTTTAATTTTATGGCACATTATGCTCATTCTGTGTAAACTTGGTTGTCTATTAAATACGCAGATGTCTCCGTCCATCAAATGTCTCTCAACAATATATCCTGGTTTTAATTCTTCAATAATTTGTTTCTTTGTATCTTCTGTAATTTTTTTCTTCCTTCCATCTGGTGTTATTATATAATTTGCACCAGGATAATTTTCAGGGCCGTTTTCAATAAACTTTTTTAACCAGTTAACATTCCATTCGGTTACTCTTTCTGGTATAGTAAGTTCAGTTGCAATAACATGCGGAACTCCAACTTCATTAAACTCTATTTTCGGATCTGGACTTATAACAGTTCTCGCTGCAAAATTAACCCTCTTTCCTGCTAAATTATGTCTAAATCTTCCTTCTTTACTTTTAATTCTCTCGGTTAATGTTTTTAATGGCTGTCCGCTTCTGTGACGTGCAGGTGGAATTTGAGGAATTTCATTATCAAAATAAGTTGTAATATGATACTGTAATAAGTCCCATAAATCTTCTATAATTATTTCTGGAGCTCCTGCATTTATATTTTCAAATAATCTTTGGTTTATTCTTACTATATCTCCAAGTTTATGTGTAAGATCATCTTCGCTTCTCTCTCCTGTTTCTAAAGTAATACTTGGGCGTGTTGTTACAGGCGGAACAGGAAGTATAGTTAAGACCATCCATTCTGGTCTTGCATAAGCTGGATTCATTCCAATTAATTCAATATCTGCATCTGGTATTTTTTCAAATCTAGAAACAATATCTATTGGTGTAATTCTTTTATCATCTTCTAAATAAGTATAAGGTTTTTCTAATTTAATTACGAATTGTTTTGCTTGACAATGAGGACATTTCTTGATTGCTTTTAAATATTTTAATAATATAGAACCCTTTAAACCCTTATCTTTGATTTCTTGTTCTGTTGAGAGTAATCTCCCACATTCCCTGCAAACGCTATTTAATAAAACTAAAACTATTTTTGTATATTTAATGTGAATAATTGGACGTGCAAGATCTACATAACCAAAATGTCCTGTACATTCTTTTAATTTACCACTACAGGTTTTACATCTTAATCCAGGATCTATAACTCCTAGAGAAACATCCATTAATCCACCATCAACAGGGTAACCTTCTTTATCATATAATTCGGCTGTTACAATTTTTGCAGCAGCCATTTTCTTGATTAATTTAGGAGAAAGTATTCCAAAGACAATTTTCTTTATTTTTTTATTGATATATTGATTGTACATTTTAATATTTACTCTCCAAAAATAATCTGGGATAAATACAAAGAGCTTTTAATTCATTTAACAATAAATTAAATGCATAACTCATTTCTATCGGAGTTATGTCAACATTTCCACCGCATTTAGTGCAATTTTTTCTGTCTCTACCGGCATCATAAACTGCAAACATTCCGCAATTCTCACAAACATGAACAACCGTTTTATCTGAATCAAATCTTTCCTTTAATAATAACACAGCACCGTGAGCAACAAAACAATCTTTCTCCATCTCTCCAACTCTTAAACCTCCGCCTTGTGCTCTTCCCTCAACCGGCTGTCTTGTTAATAATTGTATTCTTCCTGAAGCACGTGAATGTAACTTATTTGCAACCATGTGTTTTAATTTTAGATAATACATATTTCCAGTATAAATCTTAGCATCAAATTGTTCTCCTGTCATGCCATTATACATTGTCTCTGTTCCATTTTCTCTAAATCCAAATTCAAGCAACATATTTCTTAAATCCTTTTCATTCATTGCATCAAAAGTTGTTCCATCGATATATTTACCAGATAAAGCTCCGACTTTTCCTGCAATAACCTCGATTAAATGGCTGATTGTCATTCTACTTGGAATACCGTGTGGACTAAATATTAAATCTGGAGTTATCCCTGAAGCTGTAAATGGCATGTTTTCTTGAGGAACAATCATTCCAATAACTCCTTTCTGTCCATGACGACTTGCAAATTTATCTCCGATTTCAGGAATTCTAGAATCACGAATTCTTATTTGTACGATTTTATTTCCTTCTTCATTTTCAGTAATAATAACATCATCTACTATTCCACCTTCACCGTGTTTTATACTTACAGAACTTTCTCTTCTTGTTGAAGCTGCAATACTAAATTCCTCTAAACTTGATAAAAATCTTGGTGGGCTTGTTTTTCCAATAACAACATCTTCTGTGTTTACTAAAGCACCATTGTAAACAATTCCGTCTTTCTCAAGCAATCTGTAGCTTTTTTCAGTTTTATATCCTTTAACTTCCTTGTCTGGAACACAAACCATATCTATTAAACCACCTGAATAACGCAATTCTTCTGCTTCATATGGCCTAAAGTAAGTTGATCTTGCTAATCCTCTTTGCACGCTTCCCTTATTTAATATAATTGAATCCTGCATGTTATATCCCTCAAAGCTCATTAATGCTATTGTAACATTTTGACCAGCAGCATGTGCATCATAATTAAGAATATCGTGCATAAATGTCTTAACAATTGGTCTTTGAGGATAATTCAATACTGAAACATCTGTATCCATTCTCAAATGAAAATTACTTGAATACATTCCCAAAGATTGTTTCTGAATTTTACTTCCTCTTATTAATCTAGACGAAGACCCAAAATTAGAATATGGAATTACTGAAGTTGTTAATCCAAGAATTACAACCGGGTCAATTTCTAAATGAGTATGTTCATTTGTTAATTCATTTTCATATAAAGCAACATAAGCATTTTCTTCTTCTAATGCATCTAAATATTCTATAACCCCTAATTTAACTAGTTGGTCCCAGTTAAGTTCATTTTTTGCTAATTTATCCAAATGCTCTTTTGTTAATGAAGATTTACCGTTTTGAACAACAATTAAAGGGCGTCTTACTCTTCCTATAGAATTCTCTAAATAAATTTCATTAAACTCGTGATTATGAAGAATATTAACATTTAATGGAATTTTATTAGTTCTTCTTCTTTCTTTAACCTGTGAAACAAATTCTTCTGCGTTTTGCACAGTTCCAATGTATTTTTCATTTAAGAAGACATCAACCATTTTGATTCAACCCACATCCTTCTAATAATTTTTTTATTTTATCTTCTGAAATTTCTTCTTGTGATATTTTTGATAATGAAGACAAGTTTTTTCTTAAACCAATCGGGGTTCCTTCTGGAGTTTCAACTGGGCATAACCTACCCCAGTGTGTTGGGTGTAAAGCACGCGCATCAAAGTTTTCTTGTGCAGAACTTAATAATGAAACAACTCTTTGTAAATGAGAAGTTGTTGCAATAAAATTAGTTCTGTCTATGTTTTGGCTAACTCCTTTTCTACCGCCGACCCAAGCACCTGTTGCCATTGCACTTTTAATTCTTGATGTTAACAACTGGTCTCTTATAATAATTTTAATTGACTGAAACTTTCCTCTTTTTACTAATCTTTGGAAATTATATAATACATCCTGGACTAACGCGCGTAAATTAACTCTGAATAAATCTCCAAGTAAATCACCTGAAAGTTTTAATCTCTTGTTCATGTAATGATCTTTATCTGTAAGCTGTTTTCCATCTCTCACAGTCATTAAGAATCTCTTTACATATTTACATAAATTATGTGCTTTATTAGTTCTGTCTCCCGGACTTATTCCCAGATGAGGCAGTAAATATTTATCTAATAGGTCTGTAATTTTTTCACCTTGTTCGTTTTGTGTTAAGCCAATTTTCTTTGCCAAAAATTCCATTGCCTGATCATGTGTCTTTATATCGACAGTTTCATACAAATTAATAAAAACATCATCATATTGTTTTTCTTCTGATATATATTTAGTAATCTCCTGGTCTTTTAATAATCCAAGGGCTTTAATTATAGCAAATATTGAAACTCTCTTGAATCTTGTAAATGAAATATAAATTACACCATCTTTCATCTGCTCTATTGTATGAGGAATTCTGTAAACTCCAGATTCAGAATATAATTTTGCAGTATATTTGCTTGGTCCTGTGGCGTTTTTCTCAATAAATAATTTATTTGAAACTAAATCCTCAACAATTATTAAAACACGTTCATGACCATTAATAATAAAATAACCACCTAAATCATTTGGATCTTCATAATGCTTGGTTAATTGCTCTTTATTTAATCCATATAGATGACAATATTTTGATTTAGTCATTACGGGAATTTTTCCAATTAAAGATGTAAATTGTTCACGTTCAACTCCATCCATATATGCAGAGACAGTTAAATAAATAGGAGCTGAGTAAGTTAATTTTCTTAATCTTGCTTCCATCGG
>JBBSWY010000079.1:0-1952 GCA_038046045.1 Nanobdellota archaeon | reverse complement strand
CCATGAATATCATATTGTTCTCCTAATTCTTTTTCTGTTATTGCAGTGTCTTCGACATGCCAACCCGGCCTCCCGTCGCCAATTTCTGTTTTCCAACTCGGCTCATTCGGTTTAGAAAATTTCCATAAACAAAAATCTCCCTTATTTCTTTTTTCTTTGCTATCATCTATTCTTGAAACACTATCTTCAGCCCCTAAACTTGTTCTTCCGGATAATTTACCATAATCTTTAAATTTACTTAAATCAAAATAATAACCGTCTGAAATTTTATATACGTAATTTAATTTAATTAATCGTTTAACTTGATTTATAATTTCTTTGATGTAATTTGTGGCGGGAGCATATTTATCTATAGAATTAACCTTTAATGCTGTCATATCTTCATAATGATGTTTAGTGTATTGTTTTGATAATTCTAAAGGATCTTTTTTTAATTCCCTAGCTCGATTAATAATTTTATCATCTATATCTGTAATATTTTGCAAGTAAAACAAGTTATATTTAGAATATTTTAAATATCTTGCAATAATATCAAATTGAACATAAGTTTTTGCATGTCCTATATGAGAATAATTATAAACGGTTGGACCACAAACAAACATTCTAACTTTATTTCTATTTAAAGGGATAAAGATTTCTTTTTTTCTTGTTAATGTATTATAGAGTTTAAGCATTTTCTAGAATTTCAAGTCTTTAGTTCATTATTTATAACCTTTTTTAATTTTTCAATAACACTTTTGATGTCTCGTTTTTTATTGCTATAATAATCTGATTCAACCAAAAATCCTTCATAAGCTATCTTATTTCTTGTAATCCTTAATTTGTCTATTAAATTAATTTCATATTCGGAAAAATTTTTATAAAATCTGTTTAAAAATGATATTAGATATTCATGGCTTAAGGTTTTATATCCATTTAAATACATTAAAGCAGTTATTAATTCTTTTATTATTTCATAATCCGTCTCTATAAAAATTGAAGCAAACTCTTTTTCGTCCTTATCTTTTAGAAATTTCTCCCTAAGCAAAACGCTGTTTAAAATAGCTTTTGGCCTTTCTATATCTTTGCTTATCTTCTTAATTTTATTTGATTTAATATCCCAAGGCAGCATTTAAAACACCTTCAAATACCCATGTAACATTATTCCATTTATTAAGTTATTTAAAAACTCTTTACTTAAATTCTTTATATTATTTTCAAATATTATATGTATTTTACGATTTAATTCTACTTCAAAATTCTTTAAATTAAGGGTTTTTTCTCTTCCAATTAAAAATAAATCGATATCAGAGTCTTCTACATCCTCCCCCCTAGAAGCAGAACCGTACATTATTATAACGTCAGGATTTATTTTATCTTCCATTTCATTAATAAGTCCTTTCAGTTTTATTAAAGTCGAAACTTTTTTATATAATCTAAAATCTTTGTTTTCTATGTTAGAATTATAGCTTTTATATAATGTCTCTCTATTCTCTAATATTAATTGATTTTTAACTAAGTCTTCTAAATATTTTTTGGTTGATGGTAAAGCAATTTTTGCCAGCCTGCTTATTTCCCTTAATTGAAAATTCCTTCTTGGAAACTTAAAAAATAAGTTTAGTATTCTATAACTGTTATTATTTTGTAACATATGTTATAATAAGATAACAATTGATATATAAATGTATCGGTTTTTCTTGTTAATGTATTATATAGTTTTAACATTTTATTATTTATTATTAACCTTGATTATATTGGATTTTAAATTTTGTGTATTCATAAATTAAAGAATTAAAATTAATTTATAATGTTTTCTAACTTGCAATTACTTCTATATCCCTTCTAAGGGAGTAAGTTGTTTGTTCAATTCTCCCGCCGCTTAAGCTAAACTCACATCCAAAAGCACCGATAGAACTTCTGGTTGTTCTTACCCTAATGTTAAATCTTTCCTCTGAACCGGGTGTTAAAGGACT
>JBBSWY010000078.1:0-2027 GCA_038046045.1 Nanobdellota archaeon | reverse complement strand
CTGATATTTTAGCAGCGGTTGTGGTAATAGATCTTCTTGGAATTAAATTATCGGCTGCGGGAATTGTTGCTTTTTTGCTTGTAATAGGTTATTCAATTGATACAGATATCTTGCTTACAACAAGATTATTAAAAAGAAGAGAAGAAGGTCCTTTTTATGAAAGATTAAAACATTCCATAACTACAGGATTAACAATGACATTTGCAGCAATGGCTGCTTTAATTGTTGGTTATTTTGTTGCAATTCCACAAGAACTTAAACAAATTTTTTTGATTATTACGATAGCATTATTCTTTGATATTATTGCGACATATGCTGGAAATGCTGGAATATTAATACATTATTGTAAAAAGAAAAATATAACATGAATATAAAAAAATATTTAAAATTTAGAGTATTATTTTTATTATTCTGGATTTTAATTAGTATAATAGCAATAAATCCAAAACTTGATACAGAAGGTGTTGCGATAAAAGCTGTTGAAAAAAATTCTTCTGCAAGTTCAGCTGGAATTAACTTTGATCCTAGCACAACATTAACTTCTCGTGAAATTATCAAGGAAATAAACAATCAAGAAGTTAAAGATTTACAAGATTATGCTAAAATTTTAAGCTCAATAAATGAAAGTTCTGTTGTGAGAATAAAAACAGATAAGCAAGAATATACGATGCTGAAACAAAAAGATTTAGGATTAACTGTTGAGAAAATCTCTTCAAGTAACGTAAGAAGAGGGTTAGATTTGCAGGGTGGAACAAGAGTTGTACTTGAGCCACAAGAAAAGATAACAGATCAAGAAGTTAAAGATTTAATCAGCACAATGGAAAATAGATTGAATGTTTATGGCTTAAGTGATCTAAAAATTAAACAAAGCAATGATATTAGCGGAAATACATTCATTATTGTTGAGATTGCAGGAGCTTCAAAAGAAGAAGTTAAGGATTTAATTGCAAGCCAAGGTAAATTCGAAGCAAGAATAGGAAATGAAACTGTTTTCAGTGGTGGAAAGAAAGATGTGACATTTGTTTGCAGAGAAGATGGAACTTGCTCTGGAATAAGACAATGTGAACAAGCTCAATCTGGTTATCAATGTGTCTTTGATTTCCAGATAAAACTAAGTCAAGAAGCAGCCAATAGACATGCAGATATAACTTCAAAACTAGATACGAATTTAACTGGAACTGGAAATTATTTAAGCAAGCCTTTAGACTTATATTTAGATGGAAAATTAGTTGATAGCCTGCAAATAAGTTCTAGTCTAAAGGGTCAAGCAGCTATTGATATTTCAATTTCTGGTCCGGGTGTGGGTGTTGCAAGAGATGATGCAATTAAAGATGCAACAAAAAATATGAATAAATTGCAAACTGTATTAATCACGGGAAGCTTGCCAACAAAATTAAATATTGTAAAAATAGATTCGATAAGTCCTGTGCTTGGAGAGGCTTTTACTAAGAATGCTATTTCAATAATTATTTATACAATCTTAGCTATAGCATTAGTTATTTTTATTAGATATAGAGATTTGAAAATTTCTTTGCCAATTATATTAATTTCAAGTTCAGAAGTTTTAATTATACTTGGAATAGCTGCATCAATCAAATATAACATTGATATTGCTGCAATCGCTGGAATAATTGCTGCAGTAGGAACCGGGGTAGATGATCAAATTATAATCGCAGATGAAATTATTTCTGGTAAAAAGAAAAAAGAAATCTTAAGTTCAAAAGAACAAATTAAACGTGCATTCTTTATAATATTTGTTGCTTATGCTACCGGTGTCGCTTCTATGATACCTTTATTCTGGGCTGGTGCGGGATTATTCACAGGGTTTGCAGTAACAACAATCTTAGGAATTTCAATTGGTGTATTCATAACAAGACCTGCATTTGCTGCAATCGTTGAGAACTTAGAAGAATAATCAAAGGTTTAATTTTCTTAATAGATTATAACTATTTGCATGAGAAGCGTGTTCTTTCCAGCCATTTATTTTATTGCAATCTTTATTCCATATTATTAAATTTCTTTTAATT
>JBBSWY010000077.1:0-10584 GCA_038046045.1 Nanobdellota archaeon | reverse complement strand
CCAACCTCAACCAACAAATGAAAATAATGATGTTAAAAGAGAGGGAAACTTAACCATACAAAATAATGTAAATAATGTTGAAGAAGAAAGTTTTGTTAAGAAAATGTTAAATACATTAAGTGCTATAACTGGAAAGATTACCTTCGCAGGAAAAACTGAAGATGAAAAGAATGCTTATATTGTTGGTTTAATTACTCTTTTTAGTATATTAGTACTAATCATATATCAAGTATTTTTTAAAAAGTAATTTAAATCTAACGCTCTAAAAACCAAACTTTTATTTGTTTCTTTTACCAATCCCTGTATTTTATATTGGTTTATTGTTTCTCCTATTAACCCACCCTCTAATTTTTTATCCATAATTTATTAATATTATCCAGAAACTTATTAATTTATCTAATTTCTATAAAATAGTATATTTTTTCATCATAAGCAATAAATATATTAATTATCTAAGAAATTCTGTGGTTCAATTTAATGTTTTAATTATCTCTTTGCCTTTTTTAGTAATTTTATATAATCTGCCTATCTTTTCTTTATCATTTAATACTTTAACAAGTTTTAATTTATTCAATTCGCCTAAAGCCCTCGAGATTATTGTAAAATACGTACCAGAACTTTTTCCATATATTATTTTAACCAATTCTGAAGGTAAAAATGGTTTATCGTACGGTATTGATTTTAAAATTTTTAATCTGTTCTTAGCCCTCTTTATTTTACTTATAATCATCACTCTATCTTCCATGAACAAAATATAAACAAAGAATATACATAAAGGATTATTAACAGATTATTAACAATTAATAGACAAATAATGAAATATTAAACGAAAGGTTTTTAAAGATTGGTTTTATTATAATTACTAAGAAGAGGTAGGAGTCAAAGTTGAATTATAAAAATTATAAAAAATTAACCTATTTTTTAGTTTTTTTATTAGTCATAGTTAGCGTTAATGCTTCTGTTGATACTATAAATCTAAAGATTAGTAATGACCCCCAGAATTATAATTATACAGTTGTTGGTAGAACTTATAATTTGGATGTTTTTGGAAGCAATTTAGCAACTTTAAGTGATCCTCAATTAACATTTATTCCAGCAGGCTCTAACAGCGAAGTCATGCATTACATATTTGCTCCAGGAAATACAGCCGGTCTAAGAAATTTTATAGATTCTAATGGTAATTCTTTTAATATCAAAGTTCTAGGTGAAGCTGATGAACTCGCAAATTCTATTGGAAGTGTCGTAATTGAGGTTAATGATACAAGCTCTACAATTAAAGTAAATGGATTAGATTTAAGCAATAAAATAATAAGAAATTTTGATTTTAATTTAAATGAATATAAAGGGAGAGTTGATTTGAGTAATTTATTGGGAGGAATAACATTTGATTTAGGTTTTGTTAAAGATGGAACACATCCAAGATACAACCAATTAAATATAAATGCTGGATCAAGTGCTGGAACAGTAATGTTGGGGGTTCTTAATTTTAATAATATATTATGTAATGGTGCTATTTGTACAATTGATTACGTTAATGCCAATAAGGAGGAAATTTTAAACAAGGTTATAGATAAATACGGTGCAAATGTTAAGTATATTGCAAATGGAAGAGCAATAAAGCAAGGTAATGACTTTTCATTTTACACGGATGAAGGTTATACTAGTTTAAATGGTACGCATCTTCAAAACTTACAAGATTTAATAAATAATAAAGTTAAATTTATAGATCCAGATGAAGTTGTCAATGCCTTAATTCCATTTGGTAACTTTTCAAACTTTACACAATTCGTTGATTTCAAAACAACAGTTGATTTCGGTGATTTAAGATTAGAAGATGGAACTTATACATTAAAGATAAAATATGAAGATAGATTTGGAAATAAAGGAGAAAAACTATTTACAGTTAAACTAGATGTAACAAATACAGGTAATTCGGATACTGCTGATAATAGCGGGGTAGTTACATTCTCAGATCCGGTAATAAAACAAACTTTACAAAGAATTGAGAATTTGCCAAATGGCCTAAATATAACAGCTGTAATTTTTGGAAATGTTAAACCTGGAAATTTCGCTAGTCCGCCAGGAGAAGTAAAAACCATATTGAAGTTTATGGATATAGATGCAGATCAAAATGTTGTTGGAAGCTTTAATTTATTTTTCAAAATAGATAAGAGCTTAATTAGTTCAAGTGATAAAAATAATGTTTTGCTATACGTTGAAGAAAGTGGTGTATGGAATTCTTTATCCACATCTTTGATTAATGAAACAGCTACAACATATGAATATAGAGCTGTATTGCCTCATTTTAGTAATTATATGCTTGGAATAAGACAAGTTTCTACACCTTCAACATCATCCGGAACTGGTGGTGGATCATCTACAAGCGATAATGAAAATATAGCAAACCCTATAATTCTTCCACCAACTCAACAAACCCAACCAGAAGTTACAGAGCCAAGTACACCAACCGCACCAACACCAATAATACAAGAAGCTCCGCAAGGATTTTTAGCCGCTACAACAGCAGCAATATTAGATATAGTTAATCAAAATCCATTAGCTGCAATATTCTTTGGTTTAGTTGCTGTTTTAATGATGTTAGTTGTATATGTTTTACTATTCCATAAAAAGAAGCCAAGAGCAAATTAAAGGGGTGTGGAGTTTGTTAAAATATGAAAAAATTACTTTACACTTTAATCATTTTGTTTCTCCTAATACAAGTAGATGCAAGACAATTAGATGAAGAAAAAATATTAGATGAATTTAATTTAGATGTTCTTACAAATAATAAAGTTTCAGATGTCGTTACAGCTAATTTTGAAGTAAAAGATAGTTCTGGAACTCCTTTAAGTGATTCGTTAATATTAATCCAAGGAATAACTGATCAGACATTTAGCAAGCAATTGCTAACAGATTCTAATGGAAAGGCTTCAACAACACTAGAAAAAAACCAGATATTCGTTTACACAATATACAAATTTACTTATGATCCTTCCACAAATAATTTTTTTACAAATTCTGATAAAAACATTCAAGTAGCATTAAATAAGATTCCGAGCAATAAATGGTATTTTTATTATATTAACAATGGAGATATAGAAGTCAAATTCAAAAGTCTAGATGCTGATACAAATTATAATACAAATGAGTATGTTAACAATATCCTAGAGATTAGAAATGTTGCGGGAATTAATATAAATTTAATTAGGGATAAAACATCATTTAAAACAGTAGATGCTGCAACATTAAGAGAATTAAGATGGTGGGGGAGTTTAAAGCCTCATGAAATTCTTGTAGATTTAACTTTAAAGAAAGATGGGTGGTTAAAAGCAACTGTAAAGGATGATATTCTTGAAGTATGCGCTGGAAATACAATAGGAAATTATAGAGGACAACCTTTTGATGTTTCTGGTAGCGAATTCATATGCAAAACAGAAGATAATCATGGAAAACTAGGAACAAATTTAATTCCTGAATGGATATTAAAGAATACTTACAAGCTTGCAATAGACATTACTTATAAAATTAATAATCAAGAAAAATTATTTGGTTTACTAACACAGGAATTTTTCATAGATAATATTGAATGGAAACCAGAAATTAATTCACAGCCCCAAACTAAAGTAAATATTAATCAAGATTGGAGCTATGATATAACTCCTAAATATCCTCTTTACTTTGTTTATTATTCACTACAAAAAGCTCCAACAGGCATGAATATTGACGGTGAAAAAGGAGCAATAACTTGGAAACCAACAAAAGCCGGATTTTATGATATAATCGTAAGAGCAGAATATCCTTATTTTTATGATGATTATAAAATAACATACAAAGATCAAGCATTTACATTAGAAGTTTTTGAAAAAGGCAATTTATATGCAGATAGGTTATATATTACAAATAGAAATCCTAAGATTGGAGAGAATGTACAAGTAAGTTTTGTAGTCTATAATAATTATTACAAAAAGAATTCATTTTCATATAAAGTTTTGGTTGATAGTAACAATTTCATAACATACAAGATAAATGATATAAAACCTTACGAGAAAAGAACAATTTATACTTCCTGGAAATATAACAATGCGGGAACATTCACCCCAATATTAATTATAGATTCCAATAATGAGATTGATGAAAACAATGAGAATGATAATAGTATTTCTTTTCCAAGTTTAACAGTAACCCAAACGAGTTTAGGGAAAAAAATGATAAGTAAAATAAGTAGCAAAAAGATTTTTAGATTTGGCAGAAGGTAAAATGAAAATAAATAAATTATTCTTGTCCTCAATTATTGCATTAAACTTTCTAATTCCTTCTAAATTAAAATCTCAAACTTATGACTCATTAAAGACAGTTGAAGTTGCCAGAATTTTAGAAAATAAGGGTTTTATTTTAAATGGTTACATGATTAATAAACCTTTAGAAGTGCAAATAGATTTTAATAATAAAAGTATTACAATTGATTGTCCTTTAATAGCTGAGAAACAAGATAATGACAGTTTAATGGACTATTCTTTGCTTGTAGCCTTTAATAAATTAGATTCCTTAAATAATTACAATAAAAATTTTATAGATAATTATGGTGGATTGGGTTTTATCTTAGACAATAACAATGTTTCTCCTCAAGTTTACGCTGACTCAATTAAAAAATTATTAAAAAGAAGAGCAACATCTGTAATAAATATAAGTGAAAGACCACTAGAATATATTTTAGATGAAGTTTATCCAAATCCAAGTAACGGAAGTATTAATATTAAATATAAAACAAAAAATTCTGGAATTTTAAGATTTGGAATTTATGATATGTTAGGAAGGGAATTAAGTTCATTTGAAGAAAATCTTAATCCTGGAGAATATACTAAAAATATAAATACAAATAATCTACCAAGCGGGTCATATTTCTTAAGAATGTTTTCTAATAGAAATGAGTTCATAGAAACTAAGAGATTTGTCATAGTAAAATGAAATTAAGATATTTATTGCCTTTCTTATATTTTTTAAATACGCAGGCGCAAACTAAGCTTGAATCAAATCTGCATAGTCTAAATTTTAAAAATGAATATGTTGATATTGCTGCAAAAGATACATTTGGTTTAAAAGATTTAGTTAATATTAAAGGTTTTTTAAAATTAAAATATGATAATAATTCAATTTATGTTGCGAGAAATGGCTTACTAAATCATCATTATGGTTTGGATTTAAATTTTGATTATGCTAGTTTTTATTTTAATAATTCAAATCAAAATATAAAAAATGAAAGTTATAGTTCCCAAAATTCACCTATTGGAAAGATAAATACAAGAACAACTATACTAAATAAAGATAAAATTAGAGATTTTGGATTAAGATTTAATTATCTAGACTACTTTATAGGTTATGAACAAGCAAACAAAGAAAATGATATTGATGGAGAAACTTTTATTGAGTTTGAAAGTGGCCAGAGTGATTTAATTCCATACTCATTTAGTTTTAATAGTTCAAGTAAAACTTATACCATTGGATTTGATTATGGTTTTTTAAAATTCATAGAAAACAACCAAGATGATAATAAATTCAATAAAAGTTTAATCAAAGCAAGTTATAATGGATTAAACTTGTATCATTATGAAAAAGATATTGCTAGTTTATTTAATTTTAATTTTAAGGGTATAAATTTAAATTTAACTCTGGATAAAGATTTAAGATTTAATCTATCAACAAATAATTATTCTGGTTTAATTAAAAAGGACTTTGAAAGAAAATTAGAAGATAGGTTAAGGCTAGTTCCAAGAATTTATGATTCTAATTTAGAAACCCAAAGAAATTATACCCAAGACATGTTCTTTACTGAAGATTTTAGTTTTACTTTAGATAAAGACAATTTTGAAGCTAGTATAAATTTGGATTATTTATTAGCCCATTATTCAAAAGATTCTGAAAAAGTTGGTTTAAAATATAAATTTGCTTTCTTAACTTATGATACTAAAAGAAAAGAGATTGCAATAGGTTTATATTTAAATTAAAAGAAAAACTTTATAAACCCAGATTTCTTTTTAATATAAGATGAGAAGAAAGAAGAAAAAGGTTCTTTCTAAATAAGAAATAATGAAAAACTTATTGCCCGCTTTAAGGGAAAGTAATCGTTACATAACGTTCGAAATAGTCTCAAAAAAGCAATTAAATCCAAAGGAGGCAAGAAAAAGCTTAGAAAAGGAAATTTTGGGCTTTTTAGGAGCATTAGAGTTAGCAAAAAGCTCCTTTAAACTTATAAATTTCCAAAACAACAAGGGAATAATAAAAGTAAACAGGAAATATTTAAATAAAATAAAAGCAGCTTTAACATTGACAAATAACATAGAAAACTCAAGGGTTGCCATAAGCTCAAAATACGTTTCAGGTATGTTAAACAAAGCTAAATCAAGATTATAAAATGGAGGAAAAAATGGAAACAATGCAACATCAGATGATGGGGTATGATCGTACTAGTACCATGTTCAGTCCAGATGGTAGATTATTACAAGTTGAATATGCTAAAAAAACAGTCAAGCAAGGAAGCACAGCAATAGGAATAGTTTGCAAAGACGGAGTTTTATTGGTTGCTGACAAAAGAATTAATGAACCGTTAGTTGTTCCCGCATCTGTAGAAAAGGTTTTTCAGGTTGATGAGCATATTGGAGCTTCTGCCTCAGGAATTTTAAGCGATGGTAGAATTTTAATAGATAGAGCAAGATTACTAGCACAGCAACATCGTGTTACGTACGATGAACCAATTGACACAGCTTCATTAGTAAAAGATATTTGTGATATTAAACAGCAATTTACCCAGTTTGGAGGTGCTCGTCCTTTCGGAGTTTCTTTATTATTTGCAGGTGTTAACTCAGAGCCGGAATTATTTTTAACAGATCCAACTGGAATTTACTTTCAGTATAAAGCAACTGCAATCGGTGAAGCTGAAACTGAAATCAAGGAAGTTCTAAATAAAGAATACAAAGAAACAATGGAATTAGAAGATGGAATAAAATTATCAATAAGAGCATTAAAAAAAGTTCTTGGAAAGGATTTTGATATTAAAAGAATAGATGGAGCTTACATAAGATTGGATGAAAAGCAGTTTAAAAGAGTAGATGCAAAATATTTAGCAAAACTAATGAAGTAAAATGGTTAACATAGAAGACGCAGTAACAGCAAAGCTTAGTATGCAGGGATTAAATTTCGAGATTCTTGTAGATTGTGAAAAGGCTCTTGAATTAAAGCATGGAAAAGATATTCCGGTTGAAGATGTTGTTGTCTCAGGTTTAACTGTTTTTAAAGATGTAAAAAAAGGTGAAAAGGCAAACGAACATGAAATTCAAAGATTATTTGGAACAACAAACAAAACAGATGTAATTAAAAAAATAATCCAAGATGGCGTAGTCCAGTTAACCAAAGAGTATAAAGACAAATTAAGGGAAGAAAAAAGAAAAAATATAATTAATCTTATTCATCGTTATTCAATTAATCCGGTAAATAATTTGCCTCATCCACCTCAAAGAATTGAAGCTGCATTAGAAGAAGCAAAAGTTAAAATTGATGAGTTTAAGAACGCAGATGAGCAGGTTAAAGAAATTATTGACAAAATCAAGGTTATATTGCCAATAAGATATGAGATAAGAGAAATACAAATAAGAATTCCTGCAAAATACGCTGGAAAGAGTTATCCAACATTAAAACAATACGGAAATTTATTAAAAGATGAATGGCAGAACGATGGAAGTTTGCTTGCTATAGTAGAAATTCCAGCTGGTTTAAGTATAGAATTATTTGATAAATTAAATTCATTAACACACGGAGAAGTTGAAAGTAAAATATTAAACGTAAAATGACAAAATTATTAGTAAAAGAACATGAAATTGTAGTACCTGGAGAAGATCTAGCTGAAGGAATGGATTATTTGCCAAGTTCAGGAAGTTACCGTGATAAAGATAAGATTGTTGCTTCAAAATTAGGAATTGTAAGTGTAAATAAAAACATTGTAAAAGTAATTCCATTAGCAGGAAGATATTTTCCAAAAGTAGATGATGTTGTAATTGGAAAGGTAGTTGACATTGGTTTTTATGGTTGGAGTGTTGATATTGGTTCTGCATATCCTGCTACATTATCGATAAGAGAAGCTACTGAATTCATTGATAGAGGAGAGAATTTAACAAAATATTATGATTATGGGGATATTATTGCAGCTAAAGTAGTTCGTGCAACAAGATATAATTCAATTGATATAACAACAAAAGGACCTGGATTAAAGAAATTAACAGGTGGAAAAATTATAGAAGTAACACCAAGTAAAGTTCCCAGAATGATTGGTAAACAGGGAAGCATGATTTCAATGATTAAAGAAAGTACAGGTTGTAATTTACTCATTGGTCAAAATGGGCGAGTATGGGTTAAAGGAACAAGCATAGAAAATGAAAATTTAGTTACTAAAACAATAATGAAGATTGAAGAAGAATCCCATATTGATGGTTTAACTGATAAAATAAAGAAATTATTGGAGAATAAAAAATGAATAAATTTAATAAAATAATGATACGTTGGATGAAATTTAAGCGTAAGATTTATGGGAAGATTTTTCCTAAGAATAGCTTTCCTTTGAGATTTATAGATAAAGTCCAAGCCTTTTGGTATAGGAGATTGAAATAAAAAATGACTTACGATAAAAGATTCTCAGGAAGAAAATTTGATGAGATGAGAGAGATAGAGGCAAAGGTTGGAATAATTAAAAGAGCAGATGGAAGTGCAATGTTCAGAATGGGAGAAACAATTGCAATAGCTGCCGTTTACGGTCCGAGGGAATTACATCCAAGATTTATGCAAAATTCTGAAACTGGAATTTTAAGATGCAATTATGATATGGCAACTTTCTCAGTGCCAGAAAGAAAAAGACCAGGGCCAAACAGAAGAGCAGTTGAAATTTCACTGGTTACTGAAAAATCTTTATTACCTGTACTAGAATTAAAACAATTTCCAAATGCTGTTATAGATGTTTTCATTGAAATAATCCAGGCTAACTCAGGAACAAGATGTGCTGGAATTTGTGCAGCTGCATTAGCATTAGCACATGCTGGAATACCAATGAAGGATTTAGTTGCTGCAGTTTCTGTTGGTAAAGTCGGAAATAAAATTTTGATTGATATGGATAAAGAAGAGGAAGATGTTGAGGATGCTACAGATATTCCTATTGCGATGACAGGAAGAAAAAATGAAATAACATTATTGCAATTAGATGGAAACGTTACAAAAAAAGATTTAATGGAAGCTATTAAACTTGCAAGAAAAGGCTGTGAGGAAATTAATAAAGTACAGCAAAAAGCTTTAAAAGAATTTTATAAGGGTGAAGGAAAATGAATAACGATTACATATTATCATTAATACAGCAAGATAAAAGATCAGATGAAAGAAAATTTGATGAATACAGAGATATTAAAATAGAATTAAATATTTCTAAGAATGCTGAGGGTTCTGCAAGATGCAAGATTGGTGAGACAGAAGTTTTAGTTGGAGTAAAAATGGATGTTGGTGAACCATATCCAGATTCACCAGATGAAGGAACTATTATTGTTACAGCAGAACTTACCCCTATAGCTTCTCCTAATTTCGAACTTGGTCCACCTGGCTCTCAAGCAACTGAATTAGCAAGAATTGTAGACAGGGGAATAAGGGAAAGTCAAGCAGTTGATTTCAAAAAATTATGCATTAAAAAAGGTGAATTAATTTGGATGGTTTTTATTGATATTTATCCTTTAAACGATGATGGTAATTTAATTGACGCTAGCGTATTAGGAGCATTAGCAGCTTTAAAACATGCAAGATTCCCTAAATTAGAAAAAGATAAAGTTGTATTTGGTGAATTTACAGACAAAAAATTAGGATTAACAAAATTACCTGTAACATTAACCTTTGGAAAAATAAATGATAAAATATTGCTAGATTTAAACTCAAAAGAAGAAAGTGCTATAGATTCAAGATTAAGCATTTCTATTTGTGATGGTGATATCCATGCTATGCAAAAAGGCGGGGATAAAGCAATGACACCAGAAGATATTGAGAAAATGGTTGATATTGCAATTAAGAAAGAAAAAGAATTAAGGAGCATGATAAAATGATTGATACAAGCATATTTACAAAGTATGAAAAAGCAAGAATTATTGGAGCAAGAGCATTACAAATTGCCATGGGCGCTCCGTTATTATTAAATATGAAGGAAGAAGAACTGGAAAAGATACGTTATAATCCTATTTCTATATCAAGAATGGAATTTGAAAAGGGAATTTTACCGATAACAATAAAAAGACCTTTGCCAAAAAAACATTAATAAAATTCAAAATCTCTGTTAAATCTTCTATTATATTCTTTTGGGGTAATATATTTTAATTTTTGTTCTTCTAAAATTTGTCTTATATCTCTTTCAAACTCTTCAGATGAACTATATCCATAACTAGCAAAGTCGTATCCTCTACTATGCTGAAAGTCATGTTCATGAGCTTCCATATTAACCCTTAAACAATCTGGTTCTAGTTCTATAGTAAATGATATTTTATCATCTAATGACAATTCGCTCATTTCTATAAA
>JBBSWY010000076.1:0-3267 GCA_038046045.1 Nanobdellota archaeon | reverse complement strand
TTAATCAAATAATGTAGTACAACTCTTTACTTAAATAGTTTTTGGTTACACTACTATATTTTATAGAAATTTAGCGCTTCTTCCTCGATAAAATGCAGTTTTCCAGGAATAATTAGACATTGAGGATATTTATTAAATTTTAATTTTTTTAATTTTTCAATGCTTCCATACCTTATTTCCTGCTTGCTTGTTCCTAATGCACTACAAGCTATGCAATCTAAATTAATGTTATTTCTTGATAAATATTCCAAAGCATGACTAATTGTTAAAAATCTTTTATTTTTTGGATCTAAATCAAGTAAAATTAATGTATGTAATCCAAGTTTTAAATTATCTTTAATTACATTTACCGGGGTTATTATACTTTCATTATTAAAAGGAATACTGGTTGTCTTGCCAAAATTATATAATGATAAACCGGTTTCAGCTATTGCATTTAAAATAGAACTAGAATGAATTATTTTAAATTTTATATTGTCTTTTTTAGCATCAATTAGATAATTAATATGAGTTGTGGCAAATAAAGGATCCCCATAAACTAATATTCCAATATCTTGTTTTTTAGCCTCTTTTAGTATATTATCTGAATTATTTTCAATTAATTCACGCTCTGCAACAATAATCTTTCTCTTTATTATTTTCTCAATTTCTTTTACTGTAAATCCGAAACTAGTATAAGATTCTAAATAAACTTTTTTACACTTCTTAATAGCCTCGAGGGCATTTAAACTAATATCTTTACTATCTAACCCCAATCCTATTAAATATAGCATAGCTTTAATGAAAAATGAGCAAATAAAAACTTATTGTTTTTTTAATTCTTCTTTAATATATTTTTCAATTAATCTGGACATGTTTAATCTATTTACTCTACAATATTCTCTAAAATCCTTTAATAACTTAGAATCTATAGTAAAATTAGCTCTTTTTTTATAGTTTAATCTAGGTAATTTCTTGGTTCTTTCAAATTCAACTAAAGCTTCAAAATATTCTGGATTTTCCTTAATTACTTTTTTAGCTATTTTAATTGTTTTATCCGATAACATCTTTAATCATCCTCCTTATCTGATTTATGTTAGTTATATTCTTTTTTATAATAGTAATAATTAAACTATCAACTTTGTAAGGATTATAAGCTAATTTCCTTTCCTCTAAGGCACCGATAATTAACGCAGCTGCGCTTCTTTTATTGCCCTCTGAAAAAATATGGTCGATTACTATAGCTCTAGTTAAATATGCTAACTGTTTAATCCAATCTTTTGTTGTATTAGCATTTGATATAGCAAAATCTAAACTACCCTCATTTATTACTTTGCCGACATCAAATTCTTTATTTAAGTCGATTATAGCCTTTTTACTTAACATATTTCGTGTGTATAGTGTGTATAAATATGTATATAAAACCTTTCTATTAATCAGAAATAGAAAGAGATATATATAAAAAGGTATTATAAATTATATGGATAAAAAAGGTTCATTAAATTTTATCGATTTAATTGCCGGCTTTTTACTAATCGTAGCGGGAATCGTTACTATAACTGGAAATGTTAATTTAGGAACGGTTTTAGCAGGTCTTGGTTTGTTAATAGAAGCAATAAAAATCACGATGAAACAAGGCTTTTAAAATGGCAATAGAAACTAATCAAATAATTGGAATCGCGATAGTTATACTTAACCTAATCCCATTTATATTAAAAAAACCAAAACTTTTATTTGTAACCTCTGTAATTTCATTAATAATATTATTCTTATTACAAAGCTTATAATTTTCTTATTATAAATACTATTTCATTATCATAATCAATGACACTATAGTCATAATTTAGATCTTTTAACATTCTTCTAAACCAGGATCTGCCAGCTTTTCTAATATTAACCTTTTTTCCTAGAGCAACTTTTGCAAAACTTACTATTATTACTTTAGCTTTAACCTTGCTTATTATTTCCTTGCTAATATTTCTTTTAATAGCTTCTAAACTCTCAAGAACTTTGAAAATTAAACATAAATCTACTTTAGGTAATTTTTCTACATTATTATCTACTAAATTAAATACAAACGCCTTGCCATTAATATCATTTCTTTTAAAGAATTTATTTAAAGTATCAACTTCATCTTCATTTATATCATAACAATAATATTTTGTAGGATAAGTTTTAGTATAACTTAAAGGCTCTAGACCACAACCTAAATCCATAATCGTTTTTGGCTTAAATTTATTAAAAAACTCATTATAAATATCTAAATTCCTAGTTTCTTTAACAATTCTAAATACCCCATATACATCTCTTAACTTCTTTCTTAAGAACTTGAACATTAATTTATAGTTTCTACTTCTTTCATTGCTTAAATCAACTTTATTTTGCTCTAAGTATTCTAAGATTCTTGCTTTTATGAAATTATCATCTAAATCTTTAAGTTCTTTTTTACTTTTTAGTTTACTTATAATGTTGTTTAAGTCCAATTAACATTCCCCCAATTGAAAATCCTATGATAAAATTACTATAATCTAGGCTCGTTAGTAATAAAATGAACGGTAGTGCAAAGAATATTAAGCTTATTATAACTTTTTTATTATCTATCTTATTCAAACCAGGATAAATTAAACCATAAATAAAAATCAATATGCCAAAAAATAATTTATCTATGAAATTTAAAGTTAAAATACTTCCAAAAAATAGATAATTATTCTTCAAAAAGTAATTTAATAAAGCACCAAGAATTAATCCCATAAAGAATAATAAATTAAATTGTGTAAGTAAAGTTAATCTTAAAATTATTGCAATAAAAATAATAAAAATAGTAAGCTGTAAGAATTTTTTAATGTCTTTTAACTCGCTTTTAAATTTATTACTTAAAATTATTCCGATTATTAATCCTAAAAAGCTAATTATCTGAAAAACCATATAAACTTTAATAATAAATCTTATAAAAACCTAACTAAAACATATATTATAATGTAACCATTTTAAAGTAGAAAGATTTATAAATAAGTTTCTCTTTCTAAAAACTATGGGTGATGTAAGATACTTTGAAGAAAAAGGGAAATTGTATAAAATAGATAATGATGGTGAGAAATATAGAATTTCTTTTAGTGAGGAATTACAATTAAAAAATTTAAAAGCTGCCAAGGAAAATAAGAAATGGCTTAAAATGAATTTTTATGGTAAAATGATGTTAGCTGGTTTAATGCTTGTTTTGGTTGTTACAATGTTATTCTTGTTATATAGGCTAGATCAAATTAACTTCTTTACTGGTTTGTTGTATAG
>JBBSWY010000075.1:0-1293 GCA_038046045.1 Nanobdellota archaeon | reverse complement strand
GTTTGTATTTCAATAAAATTTAACTTTCTAAAAAACTCTCGAAAACTATTACAAATTTCTGATTGAATTTTAAATATACTTTGAACTTTTCTCTTTCTTAAATCTAAACTTCTATTATCTAAACGAATACTTAAATCAGTTATAATGTTCTTGTCTTTTTCAAAAACCTGCATTGGTAAATTTTCAGCTTTATGCAATACTTCTAAACTATCAACTTGAATTTCTAGATTATGAAATGTTAATTCAGAACTAGTTAACTTAGCATCCTTTACCTTTCCTTTAACTTGAATAACGCTTTCTAAAGTAATTTTCTCATTAAAACCCTTAGCATCTTGCTTTAAAACACATTGTACAATTCCAGTAATATCCCTTAAAAGTAAAAATTTAGCCTTTTGTAATTCCCTTATATCGTGAACCCAGCCTTGTAACAAAACTTCCTTATTTTTTTGAATATCATTAACATAAGTTCTTTCCATTAATTTTACTTTAGGATTTAATTATTTAAATGTTTTCTTTATCATTTCTTCTATGAATTGAATAATATAAAAAAGCAGCAACTATGATTATTAAAATTAAAACCCCATATGTAAAAATAAAAGGATTTTCTTTTATAAATTCCTTTGATTTACCCAAAAACTTTGATTCGATATAAAATAAATCAGATGCAGACGAATCATAATTACCATAACTAACCTTAACTATAACATTATATTTTCCTGGTTTAAGGTCTTCTGGTAGTTTAAATGTTTCAGTAGTTTTTAAAGAAGTATGTACGGCAAATGTCGATTCACGTTGCGTTATTAAGTTATTATCATAATCTATAATTTTATAGTTTAATTTAATATCAACTCTATCTCTTGTTTCCCCCAAACTTCTTACATCTGTGCTAACCATAACCTCTTGACCCGGATAAAATGTTTTATCTGGTTCTGTTACTTCAGCATCTAAACTAAGGATATATTGCGCATTTACAGAAACAACAAAAAATAGTAAAGATATTGCAATTATTAAGTTAATTTGTTTCTTTATAGCTACCATAGTTTTCCTCTATTCTCTTCGATGCAAGCTCTCTTCTGGAAGGGTTTATGCTAAGCTTGTCAACAACATAGAGAAAAACAACTTTATTTCCAAGATCAATTCTTTGGCATGAAGTTGTATTATTGAACTTGAAACCTTTTCTAAATTGTCTTGGTATCAAGAAATATTTTGTAGCTTCATTCTTTCCCCTTTGGCTTATATTTGTTTTAACTTCAGCCACTTTCTCTGTAAATAAATGAATATCATCCAAATGTC
>JBBSWY010000074.1:0-12593 GCA_038046045.1 Nanobdellota archaeon | reverse complement strand
TATATCTACCTTCAAATACTTGATAATCTCCTTGTATTAATTTTGTTTTCATTTTTAACCTTGAATAAATAAGAAGTAAAGAAGTATTTATAAAGCTTTCGTTTTATACGCACTTTAAAGTAGTTACAAATAATTAGTAAATCTTATATATATAAATAACATAAGAGTACAATGGAAAACTTAAGACGATTACACAGTGATATCGAGGATATAAAAAGAAATTTAGTTATAATAAAAAATATACTTAAAGAAGATTATGAATTAAGTGGTTATGCAAAAGATGAATTAAAAAAAGCAAGAAAAACACCTATTTCTAAATACATCAATCATGAAGATTTAAAGAAAAATCTTCTAAAATGATTTATTCTATTAAGTGGCACCCCCCAAGGCTGAGAAAAACCTTAAAAAATTACCAAAAGAACTTATTATAAGGGTCTTAAATAAATTTGATGAATTGATAAAGAACCCATTTAGATTTCTTGAGCATTATGAAGGTCAAGATGTTTATAAATTTCGTATTGGAGATTATAGGGCATTAATTGATATAGATTTCAAAAATAAAATACTTTTTGTTAGAGTTTTTGATAAAAGAGGAAGGATTTATGAAAGATAATCAAAATTCAACAAACTTAACCTTATGCATATTATTCCTAACCTTGTCTAAATTAGTATTAAACTTGTTCATAAATACGATAATTTTTTCACAAGCTAATTCTTTAATCTCATTTGAAGTCATTTTTCCAGATTTATAATTATCATGTATTCTTTGTAATTCTTTATCATCTTCTATTAAATGTTGTTTAAGTAATTCAAAAACCATATCTTTTTCAATTACAGCTCCAAGTTTTCTATGTTCTGCTAAAGTTTTTCTTCCGCCAGTAACTGCATTTCTTATTTTCTTGCATACAGAATTAATATCTTCTGGTAACTCAATCATACTTTCAGGCTTAGATTTACTCATTTTAACATCTCCGTCTAAAGAAGGGGTAAATTTAGTGTATAACGCTGCAGGAGGAATAAAATTATAATTTTTCATTCTTGAAACTACATCTCTAGTTAACTGAACATGATTTCTTTGATCTATTCCCACAGGTATTATTCCAGGTATTTTTTCTTTGAATTGTGGATAAAGAATATCTGCAATTTGTGTAGTTGCTGCCATTATTCTGCTCGGTTCTGGATTTCCATATAATGCACGAAATTCATTTAATGTAATTTTTCTAGAAAAGTCATAAGAAGAATTAATTACTTGTTTATTCTGTGATTGAAAATAAAATACAGTTTTTTTAGCATCTAAACCAAGAGCAATATAAGCTGGAATGTGAAAGTTCAATGCTCGTTCATGAGATTCTTTTAATGAAATTCCCCTAGTACATAAAGCTTCCAAATCTGCTATTAAAATATAAGTTAAGGCATTATTATCCTGGAAATATTTTAAATTCTCAACAACAGCTTTAGTTCCAAAATGTATTTTATCATGAGAAGGCATTATCCCGGTCAAGGCATAATATTTTTTCTTATTCTTAATTGCATCTGAAATGACTTTTAAATCAGTTCCTGCAAAAACAATATTCCTTCGCATTAATCTATTTGGTTTTGGAAATAAATTAACATTAAATTCTTCTAAATTAAACTTCTGCATAACCTCTTTATAATCTTTAATTAAAACAGAACCCCAAGGATCAACCATGAACTTAGCCATTATATTTCATCAAGATTTTAAGTATTTAAAGTTTATTATCTTGTAAACCACTTCTTGCTGAGTTCTTGGAATAAATAAACAATAATTAATAATAATGTCATATAACCAACTAAGATATATATTTGAGGCAAGACAGCATTCAAATCCTGGTTAAATAATAAAATTTTTCTTAATGCGGTTTCTCCAACTATATAAGGATTAAATTGCACTATGTTTCTTAATGAAATAGGCAGGGTTTCTATTGGCAATATTGTGTTTGAGAAGAATAATAATAATGCTCCTAATGAAACTGAAGCTATATTTGCAGTTTCCCCGCTCCTAAACATATATCCAATTAACATTCCCAATAAAATAAATACGCTTCCCAACAACATTAATATGATAAATGCATTTAATAATGTGGTATCTGAAACTATAGTATTAGATATTCCAAACATTACAATAAATATTACAATTAACTGGAATAAAACAATTAGCACACTAGAAACATAATTACCCAAAATAAATACTATATCTGGGGTTGGTGTAATAAAGTTTCTGAAATATGCCTTGCTTTCTTTCTCTTGTACAATTGTTGTTGAAGCTAGTAATAAACCTGCAAATAATAAAACTAAAACAACTAATGTAGGGAATGTATAATTTAAGTTAGTTGCCTCAGCTGCTATTGGTTTAATCTCAGTTGTTATTGGGCTAACAATTCTTGCAACATCTCTTATCTCAATAGAATTAATATCATTATTTATATCCTTAATTGTTCTCTCTAAGTCTCTTGCATTTTGTATATTTGTATTTAATTTATCCTTTATTTCTCCTAATGACCCCTTATTTGAATTTACCAAACCCAATAATGTAGCATAGTCTGATTTTGCTGATTCGACTAAATCTTCTAAATCTGAATATTTGGAACTTGAATTATCCTTTTGCTTTAAATCATCTATCTCATCTTCTATCTCTGTAAAATTACCCGTGCTGCTAAAATTAAAGGCTTTTATTACATCATTTAAGGTATTTTTAGAACTTGATAAGTCAGAAGATATTGTAGCTATTGTTCCTGTTTTTTCTCCGAGTTTTGTATTCGCATTATTTAAACTTGTTAATAATCTTCCGGTTAAAGCTGTACTTAATTCAGTTGATTTTGTAGCTATTTTATTTGAAATTCTATCTAAGATAATATAAACAAAATTTATTCTAGATTTATCAACATGAAAAACAATCTTATCACTGGTTTTTAAGCTTAGATCAGGTGGGAATATTGTACAGACATGTAAGTTTCCTGACTTAATCATTTCTATACATCTATCTTCGCTTTCAACTTTAATAACTTTAAATTGTTCATCCTGTAACTGTGTAATAACCGAGTCGGAAAGCTCGCTATAACTTGTTGAGTAAGTTCCAACCTTAATATCAAATAATGAACTTGTGTTAAAAGCTAATCCGATTAAAAGCATTAAAGCTAACGGTCCAAGTAGAACAATTAATGCTGATGTTCTTGATCTTATTAATAACTTAAGATTTTTCTTTATTATCTCTACTAGCTTTGACATTTTCCTGTTTTTTTACCTCTTTTATTTCTGGTTTTACTTCTTGTTTGGTTAATTCCTCAAATAATTCAGTTAAACTTGGCTTGCCCATACTTATTGAAACTATTTTTGCTTTGCTTTTCTTTACAGAACTTAGTATATTTCTTAATGCTTTTTCACCTTTTTGAGTTGTATAAATATAAATACTGTTCCCCCTTATAGAATATTTCTTTACATCTTTTTTTCTTTTTATTATTTTAATTATATGAGCATAATCTCTATCTTCTGTTTCTATACTTACTTCTGAATATCTAGAATATTTATTTTTTAAATCGTTTATATTTCCCGAGTCAATAATTTTCTTTTTATCTAAGATAGCAACATCCTTGCATATATATTCAACCTCATCTAATAAATGCGAGGTAATAATTATTGTAATATCTTTTTCATGATTAATTTTTTTTAATAAATCTAGAATTTCATTTCTTAAAGCAGGGTCAAGATCTTCAGTTGGTTCGTCCAAGATTAAAACTTTAGGATCATGAATTAAAGCACATGCAATATCTAATCTTTTTTGCATTCCAGCACTCAATTTCCATGCTATTAAATCATGGGCATCTTCTAATTCAACTAGTCTTAATAATTCTGGAATTTTTTCTTTTAAGACTTTAGGATTAATATTATACATTCTTCCGAAATATCGCAAGTTCTCATCAACAGTTAACTTAGTATAAAAACTTCCTTCCTGAGCTGCAAATCCAAATTGTTGCTGTACACTTTGTAAATCTCTGTAGATGTCTCTAGATTGAAATAATATTTGTCCTCTATCTGGTTTTAAAAATCCGACTAGCAGGCTAAGTAAAGTTGTTTTTCCAGAGCCAGACCTTCCTATTATTCCGAATATATTTTTATAAGAAATATTTAAGCTTAAATTATCAAGTATTACTTTTTTTCCATAGGATTTGGTGATGTTATCAAATTGAATAAACGGTTGTTCAGCCATTAATAAAATTTAGTTTAAAATGATATTTAAAGTTAATCTACTCACTTTAAAGTAGATATTAAAAATAAAAGTTAGTTTTTTAAATAAATTCAATATTAAATTATTAATGAAACATACCTTATTAATTACAATTACCCTAGCTTTATTATTTTTGGCAAGTCATTTTACAGGATTAATAATTATAGATAAATATTTGCCCAAGACTTTACCAAGTGGAGAAATCGTTGAGAAAGAACTGCCTTTAAACATTGAACGTCCTCAAGTAGAAGAAACAACATCTTATCTACCGATTTTTATTATAATATTAATTTCAACTGCAATAGCATTAATATTTATAAAATTTCAATTATTTAAGTTATGGAAATTGTGGTTTTTTATTTCTATAGCATTAACTTTGACTATTGCCTTTAATGCTTTTATTTCACAAATGGCTGCTATCGTTCTTGCAATAATATTGGCATTATTTAAATTATTTAAGCAAAGCACAATAATCAATAATCTAGCTGAAATATTTATTTATGGTGGTTTGGCTGCTATCTTTGTTCCATTATTTAATTTAACTTCTATCTCGATTTTATTGGTTTTGATTTCAATTTATGATTTTTATTCTGTATATAAAAGCAAACACATGATTAAGCTAGCAAAATTTCAAACTAAAGCGAAAGTTTTTACTGGATTAAATATCCCTTACAAAATAAAAACCAGGGGAAAGAAAATCGAATTTACAACAGCTATTTTAGGCGGAGGAGATATAGGATTTACTTTGTTTTTTTCCGGGGTAATTTTAAAAGAATTTAGTTTATTAGCTGCATTAATTACTTCTTTTGTAACAACATTAGCTTTGATTGTTTTATTATTCTCAGCAAAAAAAGGTAAGTTTTATCCTGCAATGCCTATATTAACTCTTGGTTGCTTCTTGGGATATTTAATAGTTAAATTTATAATATAATAATTCTAGAAATATATTATGGGCGATTATAAAATTGTAGAGAAGAATGGAGAAAAACATTTAGTAGAAACAGGTATATTTGGGGATGTTGATCATGGTGAATTGCATCAAAATTTTGATAAAATTGAGACAAGAAATATAGCTAGCGAAAATTACACCTTAACTCAAAAATTCGGAGGAGATTTTGAGATAAACACAGATAAAGGAAGGGAAGGTACTTTAGAAAAAACATGGCAAGGAAATTATGAATTCAATGAAAAGAAACCAGAAGTTAGTAATGTAGATGATTCATCTAACCAATCTCGAGAATATGAAGTTCCTAGTTCTTCATCTTATGATGCTTCATATAAAAGTTCTTCTTCACCTAAATCAACGATAAATAAAAAAATTAAACCTGTCAAGGAAGAAAATGAATTAGAAAAACTTGCTCGAGAAAAAGATTTAACTGAAATATATCCTTTCACAATTTTCGCCGGGGAATATTTAGATGAATTCGAAAAAATGAAGCATGGTAAAAAGATGATGGAATTAACTTTAATTAAACAAATCGCAATTTTAGATTATATTGCTAAATCTGATGAAGATTCTTATATTAGAAGAATCGCTGCAAGAAGATTAGACAAAGAAGAACTATATGTGCACATGTCAAAACATGATAAAGATCCTGAAGTAAGGTTAGAAGCTCTACAAAGCATAGAAAATGAAGATACTTTAAAAATGAAATTAATGTTTAATGATTCCAATATTGATAAGAATGATATTAAAATTTTTGGTTATCCTTTAGAAAAAAAGGCTATAGACTATTTATTTGAATGGAAAAGACCGGGTAATTTATATTTTTTAGAAGAATTAGCATTATTTGCAAAAGATACTTATATTAAAGAAAAAGCTGAAAATATACTAAGCGCTTGGGGACCCGGATGGTTTAGAACTATTTTAAAAATGTTTAATCTTTATGGATGATTATTTTATTCTAATAGCTTCTAAATTTTTAGGAGCATTTGTTTCTATTCTAAACATTTTATGCAATGTTGAAGCTAGATCCAGGCAATTTGAATTATCTCCGTGTAATAAAATTATTCTCTTTGGTTTTTGATTTAAATGCCTTACAAAACTAATTAATCTTTCCCTAGTACTATGACCTGTAAAACCACGAATAGCCGCAACTTCCATTTTCATTGAAATTTGCTTTCCATCAAGATTAAACTCCCTCTCACCATCGTTAATTTTTCTTCCTAAGCTATTTCTCCCTAGATAACTAGAGAAAATTAAACTATTTTTTGGATTATCTGCAAGTTCCTTAAAGTACTCGACAGAAGCTCCACCGACCATCATCCCTGAAGTTGCTAAAATAACACATGGACCGGCTTCTAAAACTTCATTCATTTCCTGTCTTGATCCAACTCTTTTAAAAACTTCATTCAAGAAAGGATTCTGGTCTTTATGAAAAACCATTTTTCTTACATTTGAATTAAAAAAATCAGGATAAGCTGTATGTATTGCTGTAATATCCCAAACAATCCCCTGAATATAAACTGGAATTTTTTCTAATTCACCATTTCTAATCATCTTGTCGAGAATAACCATAATTTCCTGAGCTCTTCCAGTTCCAAGTACAGGCATTAAAACCTTTCCTCCTCTTCCTATAGTTGTTTTAATTGTTTTTACAAGTAATTCTTCAGCTTCTCTTCTGTCTGGATAATTATCATTGCTTCCACCGTAAGTAGCTTCCATAATTAATGTTTCAAGTCTTGGAAATCTTGTTATTGCAGAACTTAATAAATTACTAGTTTCATAATTCATATCTCCAGTATAAACCAAATTATGTAACCCATTTCCAATATTCAGATGAACCATTGCACTTCCTAATGTATGTCCTGCATCGTAAAATGTAATTCTTATATCCGGGGTAATATCTGTAACTTCATCATATTCTAAAGTAATGCTGTGTTTAACCATTTCCTTAATATCTGTACTTGAAAAAATAACTTTTCTGTTTTCCTTTTGTGAAACACTAATGTAATCTAAAGCCATTAAAGAAGCAACATCTCTTCCTGGTTCTGTAAAATATACCGGTCCTTCAAAACCCATTTTATATAAATATGGAACAAAAGCAGAATGATCAACATGAGGGTGTGTAACAATAACTGCATCTAATTTAGAAATATCAAATTCAGGAGCATCTAACATTGGATAAGAATCTTCTGGATCTTGTGCAGCAACATCTATTCCGCAATCTAATAAAACCCTAGATTCAGGAGTTTGTAATAATAAACATGATCTTCCAACTTGTCTTCCTGCTCCCAAAAAAGTAACTCTAATCCAAATATCTTTTTTCTCATTGGTCCATCCACCATAAATTCTCTCTCCAACTTTATTCAGGAATTTTTTTCTAAAATCATTATTTTCATACAAAACACTTCTTATTTTTTCTGTAATCAGAGATTTTATTGGGGGAGTTCTTCTTACAATAGGAATCCATAATGTTTTCCTTTTAATTTCTTTTAATAATTCTCCTGATTTACCAATAGCTAATCCTGGTTTGCTTGCTTCTAAAATAACTTTGCTTCTAGGAATATCAAATATAACATTGGCTAATCCTGCTTCTTCTGGAATTAATTTTCTAATTTCCTTTTCAGCTTTTTCTTCTTCCATTAACAAGCTTTTATCTGGCCTTAACTCAATTCTTTTCTTTACAGCATCCACTATTGTTTTAACTACATCTCCACTATCCAAGAAAAAATCCTTGTTTTTAGTATAAAGAATTATGTTAGCTCCTTCAAATCCAGATTCACTTATTTCTGCTTTTTCTGGTACATACTTTAATACTTCTTTTAAAAGTTCATTCATTGTTATTAAGAAATAATTTGTTTATACTGTAAATTTAACTTCCTTTTCTAATACTTTTTTAACTCCGTCTTTTGTTATTGTTATAATATCATAACCAGAGCCACTTGCAATATCTCTTTGTAATGCTGCATTCAAGGCTTTTAATCCTAATTTAATTCCTTCATCTATAGATATATCTTTATTATAGCTAGATTCTAAGACACCTAAAGCAAATACAGAACCAGAACCGTCAGAATGATATTCATCTTGCTCTGTTACACTTCCATCTACTCCAATATCATAAACATGGTAGCCTTTCTCATCTCTTCCAGCTAATATAAATCCTACAATTCCTTGGACAGCACTGAATTTTCTAATATTTCCATAAACTAAACTTCCTACTAAATTAGCTACTTCTTTTGTGCTTGGTTTCTTATTTCTTCTTATAGTATCTAAGCGTATCTGAGCTTTTATTATCTTGATTAATAACTGGGCATCTGAAACCAAACCAGCCATTGTAATTGCAGTATCTTCATTTAATATAGAAATCTTTTGAAATTTCTTGCCTGCAATCATATAACCCATTGTCATTCTTCTGTCTGCAGCTAATACAACTCCGTCTTTGCAAACTATAGCAATGGTTGTTGTTCCTGTTTTATTAAACATTTCTTCTTTTTCCATTTTAATTATCAAGAAATCTTAATATGGTAAACTTAAGATATTTATAAATGTTTCGCTAAGTGTTCTCTGGTGCATTAAGTGGTCTTTTAAAATAAATTAATAATCTTATTTTATTTCTGAATGTTCTTCAATATTTCCATAAAAGAGTTTGTAATTTACGGTTAATTCTTCTCCTTTTTTAATCTCCTTAATAGCAGTGGTTACATTATCAACACTATCATCACAATTAGGTTTATTTGAATGATTAAAGAAACGAGCATCATCTCCACAAAGCAAATATTTTTTTTGGTTTTTATCTAAAAAGATATACTTATGTAATTGTTCTTGTAATACCAATGGAATTTGTTTTAAATCTGATTTAGATATATATTTGTCAATTAAAGGATTAAATTTCCATACTGTAGTCCCTTTAGAGATTGGTTGGTCTGCGAAAATTCCAATTCCGTGAATTTTACTTAAACCAAGCTTAGTTTTAACTAATAACACATTTTTTCTTTTAGTTGATGGTGTTTTTATAATTAACTATTTTCACTTAACTTAATCAATTCCAACCACTTATTATTGGAATTAAGTTTCAAGTCGGTAGCAAGTTCATAAGGACATTGTCTATACCTTGATGTTTGGTAATGAAGTTGTAATAAATTTCAAACTCTTTCATAATTAAATTAGCACTTATATTTGAATTAACGTATTTTTTTGAAACAACAAAAACTAATCCACCTTAATTAATCCTAAACTAATGCTTAAAGCTTCATCCACCCTTTCCATTATGTCTTGATTTACTTTACCAAGTTTCTTAACTAATCTTCTCTTATCTATTGCTCTTATTTGATTAAGTAAAATTTTTGAATCTTTATCTAATTTAGAAATATTTTTTGGTATAAAAACCTCGACAGGATAAATGTTTTCTATATTCTGGGAAGTTAATGGTGCTATTATTGTTATTGGACTATATTTATTTCCTATATCATTTTGTATTATTAATGCTGGCCTAGACTTTTTAATTTCATGTCCTATTGTTGGATCTAAATTTACCAGCCAAACGTCCCCTCTTTTTATTTCTTGCATCTCAATCTAACTCTTTAGAACTGTTTTCCCATTCTTCAAGACTTTTAATATCATATTTAGCGGATTCTTGATACCCCTGAATTAAATCATTTTTAAGATTTTTATTCCTGATTTTAGAAATGAGCTTTTGTATTATAATATCATAACTCTCATTTTTATATCTAAATTTATTCAATGCTAATTTTGTATCATTTTTGAGTTTCACGGTTGTTATTTTCATGGTATACTTACGGTATACTTTATATATAAGTCTTTTGTTTTTTAAAAGATTAGCACAATATTTATAAACAAAATTTTTAGCTTTAAATTAAATGCGCATAATAGTCTTAGATACAAACATTATCCTGGATGTATTAAAATTCAAGGTTGATTTATTTGAAGAATTAAAAAGAATATGTGATTTTGAATATGAAATTAAAATCTTAGATAAAACATTAAAGGAATTAGAAAATAAACCAAATGCAAAACTAGCTTTTAGATTTATAAAAGAAAAAAACATTAAGCTTATAAATAGTAAAAGTGCGGATTATGTTGACGCATTATTATTGGAATTACCTCAAGATTATATCATAGTTACGAACGATAAAGACTTAAAAAGAAAATTAAGAAAAGAAAATCGTCCTATCATAACATTAAGACAAAAAAAATATCTTATACTAGAAAATGTTTTATGAAGTAGAATTAAAAAGCCACGTTAGAGTCCCACCATCTAGCTTTAATATGGATGTAGAAGATGCTGTAATGCAACGATTAAATGAAATGTTTCAAGATCATATTTCTAAGGATTTTGGTGTTGTAATATCGGTTTCAGAAATCGTTGAGGTAAGAGAAGGAATAATAATTGCCGGAGATGGTGCAGCTTATTACGATACAACATTTAAATTATTTACATTTAAACCAGAATTACAGGAAGTTATTTTAGGAAATATTTCAGAAATAACTGATTTTGGTGCATTCATGAGCCTAGGACCAATAGATGGAATGATTCATATCTCACAAACAATGGATGATTTTGTTAGTTTTAGCAAATCAAATGTTTTAACAGGAAAGGAAAGCAAGAGAACATTAAAAACAAATGATGAATGCAGAGCTAGAATAATTGCAGTAAGTTATAAAGATCTTAAAAATCCCAAAATCGGTTTAACAATGAGACAATACTTATTGGGAAGTTTAAGCTGGATTAAAGATGAGTTAAAGAAGAAAAAATAAAATGGCAAAGAAAGTCTGTAAAAAATGCAAAATGTTTGTGGAAAAAGATGTTTGTCCTAATTGCCAAGGTAATCAATTTACAAATACATGGAAAGGGAGAATAACAATTTTAAACGCTGAAAAATCTGAAATTGCAAAAAAACTTGAAATAAAGAAAGATGGAGAATATGCAATAAAAACAAGATGAAAATAATAAAACAAGAAGAACATAGTTTATTGAACAGAAAACAGATTGAAGTTGAATTAGAACATAATAGATTAAAAACTCCAACAAAAGATGAGGCTTTGAAGAAAATTTCTGAATCATTAAAAGTCAACCCTGAATTAATAAAAGTAAAGGCAATTTTTACAAAATATGGTGGAAATTTTTCTAAAGTAATAGCTAATGTTTATAATAATTTAGAAAGTTTAAAGGCGATAGAAGAATTCAGAAAAAAACAAAAAGTAAAGAAGGGAAAAAAAGCTCCTGCTCAACAAACTAAAAAAGAATAAAAATGGCAAAGAAGAAAGTTAAAAACAAAAAACCAAGTCAAGTTTGGAAAAAATATAAATTACATGGAAATAAAATAATAAGGAATAAAAATTGTCCAAAATGCGGTATGGGTTATTTCTTGGCAGAGCATAAAGACAGATTTTATTGCGGGCATTGCCATTATGTTGAAATAAAAGGCAAGTAAAATGCTAGATTTATTTGTTTATGGTACTTTAATGGGTTCTGAATTAAGAAATAAATTATTAGGAAGAAAAATAGATGCTGTTCCAGATTCTTTATATGGTTTTAAAAAAATAGAGATAAATATAGAAAATGAAAAATATCTAGGAATTGTAAAAAATGGAAATAGTTCTATTAATGGTTTAATAATTAAAATTACAAATGAAGAATTAAGATTATTAGATGAATATGAAGGTGAAAGTTATAAAAGAGAAAGTGTTGTTTTAAAAAGTGGAAATAATGCTTTAACTTATGTTGTTAATTTTTAATTTTCTAAAAATTTTCCATATAATATCATAAATGTATCTCGATATGCTTTCGAAGTATCTTTTAAAATAGGTTTACCATTCCTATATTCAATATATCCTAAAAAACCAACATTATTTTTATACCTCATACCACGATATACTCTAAAATTATCTCCTGTTTTTGGTGAATCTATCTTGACAGGAGGATTAAAAAATTCATAAGTAAACATATGTTGTAAAATGCCTTCTTTTTCTACACTTAAAAATTCTGTATCATCGAGAACTATTTTTTCCATTTTAGATTTTTCTTTGGATCTAAAAAGAAATCCAGTTTGTTTAGTATTAAAATATATCGCAGAACCAAAAATTGCGACAAGACCAAGAGCGGCTAATCTTTTTCCAAAAGTTAATTTATTTTTATCCATTTTATTTAATAAACCCAGGAAGACCTTACGCGAGGTAAAGCCTTCATGGGAAAAAAGAGGTGATATGAAAAAATAGTATACTTAACTAGTATATAAATCTTTCGGTATGTTTAAACTATAAAGTAGTTACAAAGATTATTTTTAAATTATTTGTTTTTAGAAACTTTTATATTCGGATATTAACCTTAAAGCATATGCATGATAAAATTTATGAGATGCTTATTAGCAAAGATGAGATTACTTGGCA
>JBBSWY010000073.1:0-5226 GCA_038046045.1 Nanobdellota archaeon | reverse complement strand
ATATATCACCTTATTATTAAAAAATTTATTTGGTATTTAAAACTAACTAATAATTCATAGTGCGTTCTTTTCCGCCTTTCTTATAAACTCTAAACCTTCTTTTCATTTTCTTATCTCTTTTACTTTTTCTTTTACCATAACTTGGTTCATCATTGCTCATTTTCCCACCCCTTAAATTCCCTCTATTTTAATATATTTAAAAAATCATTTGGATTTAAAATCTTTACATTTTTAAAATTTTTTAGCCTTAAAAGATGCTCATCGCCACTTATTATGTAATCTGCATTGCAATTTATAGCAGTAGTTATTATTATATTATCATCTGGGTCTTCTTTAATTATCTCAAAGATTTTTTCTAATTTAATTAATGTAGCACTATTCAAAATAATATTAATAAACTTAGATTTTTGTTCTTCACTAAAATCAAATTTTGGGTAGTTTAGAACTCTTAATAATTCTTCCAGTTGTTTATCAGAGGTGAATAATTCTAATTTGCCATTTAATACCATTTCAAATATATTCTTCGGTTTACCTTCCCATCCCAAAGCAGAAATTAAAATATTTGTATCTAAAACTACCTTTTTCTTGCCCATCTAACTGCCTCTTTTACATCAGTTTCTTGAATGCCTCTTAACTTAAATTGCTTTTGGACTTCTTTAGATAATTTTCTGAATTCGCTTTTTACATCAGGAATCTTAACTTTTTTGAATAATATTCCGTCTTTTATTTGAAAAGGCATAAATCTATCTCCTGATTCAAATCCTTCTTTTTCCCTGATTTCTTGCGGAACAACCAATTGTCCTTTTGGGGACATTTTTACAAGTTCATTATCTGCCATTTTAACCTCCTAAGTTTAACAGTTTAACAGTTTAACAGTTTAACAGTTTAACTATAAAACTATTTAACTTATAAATTTTTCTATTATCTAAAAAAATTAAAATTTAATCAAAGTTTTTCTAACTTTTTTAATTTTACTTACTGCATTATTAAACAATTCTAGAGTTTTATTTAAATCATTTTCTTTATGCGAATAACTAATATACATTGCTTCTTCAGGGTCTTCATCTAACATTATTCCATTTCTTAATAACTCTCCCTGCAATAAAGCAAAATAATTAATATCGCAGTTCTTTCCCTGTCTGCAATTAGTTATTTTATCTCTTCCTGTAAATAAGCTCTGGAACATTGTTGGAAATCCTTGGACAATTGCATCAACTTTATTATCTTCATAAATATCTCTTAATCCCTTCATTAATTTTCTACCATAATGATTTAGATGATCAAAGACTTCTTTTTTCTGTAATTCATCTAAGGTTGCATTTGCTGCTGCCATAGATAATGGATTTCCTGAATAAGTTCCACCATGCAAAACATGATCTCTTCCAGGTCCAACTAATTCCATGATTTCTTTTTTTCCAGCAATTAAAGAAATTGGATAGCCATTACCAAGAGCTTTAGCAAATGTAGCTATATCTGGTGTAATATTATAAATTTCCTGTGCTCCTCCCGGTGCTAATCTAAATCCTGTTTTAACTTCATCAAAAATTAAAATAATATCATATTTATTACAAAGTTCGCGTAAATGATTTAAAAATCCGGGTTCAGGCGGGATTACAGCCATGTTTCCTGCTACGGGCTCACAGATAATACAAGCAATTTCTTTATGATGTTTCTTGACTGTTTTTTCAACACCATCAAAATCATTCCATTCTTCTGCAAAAACTAAACTATTGATATTTTTAGGAATTCCAAGAGAAGCAGGAATTGGAGTTTTTCCAAGATTTTTTTTAATATGTTTTGCTAATGAAAATAAAACATAATCATGATGACCGTGATAATGCCCTTCAAATTTAAGAATTTTATCTTTTTTTGTATATGCACGAGCAATTCTCACAGCAGTCATTGTAGCTTCTGTTCCTGAGTTAGCATAACGCATCATCTCTGCACATTTAACCATTTTATTTATTTTTTTTGCAAGTCTTAATTCATTTTCATTATCTAATGCGTATACAGCACCGTTTTTTTCTACTTTGTGAACTGCTTGTACAACTTTTTTATAAGAATGACCTAAGATTATAGGACCAAATCCTAGTCTGTAATCTATATATTTATTGTTGTCAACGTCCCAGATATAAGCGCCTTGAGCTTTCTTAGCGAAAATTGCACATGGAACGTCTGTTGGACAAATATTATGCCATAGTCTTGCATTGCTTGTTGTTCCTGCTGGCAAATATTTTAATTCTTCATCAAATAATTCTTGAGATTTCTTAAATTTGTTCATTATATCACCTTTTTATTATTTAAAGATACATAAATATTTCTCTTTTTAAGTTCTTTGAAAAACTCTATTTCTGGAATAATAAACTCTGGTGCACTTACTCCTTTAAATTTAATTTTATCATTAGCTATAAATTGTGCTATAATGCTTGGAGGAACGCCCGTATTATAACTTCCAGCAGGATAATTATATTTTTTATTAGAATAAGTTAAACAATCTAAAGTTAGTTTTTTATTTCCCATAATTTCAATCCTTATATATTCTAAATCATTAATTTTAGTTCCTTTTTTTGGCAACCATTGATTCATTATTCTAATTTCTTTTTCATTTGTAAGACCAGCATCTATTAGAAATCTAATTTGTTTGATAAATTCTTCTGGAAATGTTAATGTAAAAGTACATTCTTTTAAATTAAATGCTTTAGGAAATGTTGCTAATTCTGAATGTATGCTGTAAAAACCTTTAATTTTTCCAACCGGTTTTGGAAACTCAATATAATGCTCTCCATATCCTGGTTTAAAAAATTTTAGTTTACCTTTTGTAAATACTGGTGGTTTTAAAGTAAATTCATCAAGTAAAGTATGCATTGAATATGGTAAGACAAATGGTTGGTTGTATTTTGTTTTATCATAATCTCCGAAACTTACATGCATTTCTTTAGCATATTTTAATTTTTTATAACCATAAGAAGCCATTATATTTATTATTCCTGGAGTACTTCCGCATCCCAAAATTGCAACCTTATTAATTTTTTTAAATTTATTATGTAACTTAAGTTGTTTTCTTGTCATATGAAATAATCCGCCCAAATCTAAATAATTAGTTTTAGCTTTCAAACAAGCTTTCATAACATGTAAATTAAAATAATATTGTACGCAATTAATACAAACATCACAATTTTTTAATAAGTTAGCAGTTTGATTAATATTTGTAACATCAGCTTTAGCATATTTTACCCTTTTATCATGAAAAGAATTAGCATATTTTTTTGCTTTTTCCAAATCTCTTCCTGCAATAGTAATTTCGCAATCTTTGCATGAATCATATAAATCTCTTACAGCAATAGAACCCATAGCACCATAACCCCCTAAAACAACAAATTTCATTTTATTACCACACCTTTAATATTACAAAATTCTAGTAATCCATATCTACTTAACTCACGTCCAATGCCAGAATTTTTAACTCCACCAAAAGGTAATCTTGGGTCTGATTTAACAATTTGATTTACAGAAATAAAACCAGTTTGAATTTTACTCGCATATTTTTGAGCTTTTTTTAAATCTTGAGTCCATAAACTTGCTCCTAGTCCATAATCAGAATTATTGGCCTCGTTAATTGCTTCATTATCATCATTTACAATTAATATAGGAAGTACAGGACCAAAAACTTCTTCTTTTATTACGCTCATTTTATTATTTATATTACTTAAAACAGTTGGCATATAGAAATAACCTTTTCTATTTAAACGTTTACCACCAATTAAAACTTTTGCTCCTTTTTTTACAGAATTGTTAACTTGAATTTCCAAATTATTTCTTTGTTTTTCGCTTACTAAAGGACCTATATTTGTTTCAAAATTTAAAGGATCTCCTGTTTTCAAATTCTTAACTAATTCTACAACTTTATTTGTAAATTCTTTTGCTTTATCTTTATGAACAATAAATCTTTTTGCCGCAATACAACTTTGTCCTGTATTAATAAATCTTCCAGTAATTGCACCTTCACATGTAGAATTTATTTCTGCATCTTTTAAAACAATAAACGGATCACTTCCTCCAAGTTCAAGAACAAATTTTTTTATATTTTTTCCTGCAAGTTCTCCTATCCTTCTTCCAACATTTGTGCTTCCTGTAAAAGAAACTCCATTAATATTACTTTGAATTAATTTTTCAGCTACTTCGGTTGTAGAAATAAAATTCTGAAATGCGTTTTTCGGTAAAACTTCATTAAATAAATCATTCATTGCTTCAGAACATCCTAAAGTTTGAGTTGAATGTCTTAATATTATTGAATTACCAACAGTTAAAGCTGGAATTGTAAATCTAAAAACCTGCCAGAAAGGAAAGTTCCAAGGCATTACACAAACTATTATTCCTAAAGGTTGAAATTTAACATAACTTTTTTTATATTCTGTTTTAATAATTTCATCCTCTAAAAATTTCTCTCCGTTTTCAGCATAATAATTACAAACCCAAGCGCATTTTTCAATTTCAGCAATACTTTCTCTAATTGGTTTGCCCATTTCCGAAGTTATTAATTTAGAATATTCTTTTTTTCTTTTTAATAATAAAATTGAAATCTTTTTTAAATAATTACAACGTTCTTTTACACTTAATTCTGAATAATAAGAAAATGCTTTTTTTGCATTATTAATATATTTAGGAATATCTAAAACATTATTTGAATTATAAGTTTCAAGTTTTTCCTCTGTTGCAGGATTTATCGAAATAAGTTTCACCATCTTTTTATCAAATTAACTAATATTGGAAATTTATATAATTTGCTTTATTCCTCTAAATATTTCTTCTTAATATAATCTATGAAAGGTTTTTCTTTTTTACCCTCTAATTGATATTTATCTATAGCCTTATAATAATTTTCAATATCTTCAATGGGAATATTGACTAACGGATACCTCTTTTTCCATAATATCCAATTCATTAATAATCTTGATAATCTGCTGTTTCCGTCTACAAATGGTTGAATTGAAATTAGTTTAAGATGCATTAAAGAAGCTAATTCCAATGGATGTAATTTTCTATTTTCTGCTTTATACCACTTAAAAAGATTATCTAGTTCTTTCTTTAAATCCTGCCATTTTGGAGGAATATAAGAAGTACCTGCTAATTTAACATTTCTCTTTAACTCGTCTCTTAACTTATCAGAAATTTCATCATTAATTCCAATGAATAAAATTTTATGTAATCTTTTGATAAATTTTAAAT
>JBBSWY010000072.1:0-2204 GCA_038046045.1 Nanobdellota archaeon | reverse complement strand
CCACATGAAAAAGCAATTGAAGTTAAAAAATTACAATCTCAAGGCAAGGTTGTAGCATTTGTTGGTGATGGAATAAATGATGCACCTGCTTTAGCACAAGCTGATCTTGGAATAGCGATCGGAAGCGGAACAGATGTAGCTTTAGAAAGTGGAAGCATAGTTTTAGTTAAAAGTGATTTAAGAGATGTTGTAAAAGCTATGAAATTAAGTAAATTTACATTAAGAAAGATAAAACAAAATTTATTCTGGGCATTTATTTATAATGTTTTAGGAATTCCAATTGCAGCAGGTATTTTATATCCATTTTTTGGTTATTTACTTGACCCAATAATAGCAGCTGCAGCAATGGCATTTAGCTCTGTTTCTGTTGTATCAAATTCTTTATTAATGAGGAGATATAAATTATGATAAAATTATACCAATGCAAAGAATGCAAACTTTATTACAAAGATAAAAATCTAGCTAATGAATGTGAGGAATATTGTAAAACACATAAAGCCTGTAATATAAATATAACAAAACATGCTGTTAAAATATAATATTAAATAATATGAATGAAATTAAATGTGATAAATGTAATAGGGTTTTTACAACAAAAGAAGCTTTAGAAATGCATAATAAATCAAAGCATCCAGAAATTAAACCCATTATAACCCAAAAAACAAAAAGAAAAATTGTAAAATATATCATAGCTTTAATTATTATAATTTTAATATCCTATGGTGGTTATAATTTATTTCAAAGATCAGCAGAATTAAGTTCATCATCATACACAAAAACTAGCGTACATTGGCATGCTTATCCAACTGTTATAATCTGTGGAGAAGAAAAACAATTGCCCCATCCTTTAGGATCAGCCCATTTGGGTAACAATTTATTACATACACATGCCCCCCCAGATAACTTCATCCATATAGAAGGAAGAGTTTATAGTCCAGATGAAATTAAATTAGGCAAGTATCTCGATGTTATAGGAGTAAAATTTGATCAAGATAGAATATTGGATAAGAAGAATGGTGACTTATGCAATAATAAGGCAGGTAAATTAAGAATATTTGTTAACGATATTGAGAATTTTGAATTTCGAGATTATATAATGAAAGATCAAGATAAAATCTTAATAAAATATGAATAAAATATTAAAGATTATATTTATTTTAATTTTAGTTTTATTAATTATTACATTAAGTTTTAAGTTATTAATGTTTAATTTTAATTTATATCAAAAAGAATTTTCTAAATTTAATATATATGAAAAAATTCCTGAAGCTGATAAACATGCATTAAATTTAATTAATTACATGAATGATAAAGAAAATTTAAATAGTTTCTTTAATAACAAAGAAAAACAACATTTGCAAGACGTTAAAAATTTATATAAGAATTTAGTTTTAGTTTTTTATATCACATTAATTTTATCTTTAATATTATTAATTTATTTTATTTATACTAAAAATCTTAAAATAATTTATAAATCTTTTTTAATTTCTTCTTTAATAATTTTTTTCTTAGTTTTATTATTTTTCTTTATAGATTTTAATTATTTATTTGAAAAATTCCATGTTGTAGTTTTTGATAATGATCTTTGGCAGTTAAATCCAAATGAGGATAATTTAATTAATTTATTTCCAGAAAAAATTCAGTATGATATTACTAAGAAAATATTCATAAATGTACTAATTTCAGCTTTTATTTTAATAATTTTAGCATTAATAATGAGATTTAAGATTAAACAAAAGACTTTTAAATAAAGAGATTTTGTTAAATAAAGTTTAATGGGGGTAAAAAATGGAAGATACACAAGAAACTCAAAAATCAGAGGGAAAAGTTAGCTTAGAGTTTACTAAAACAACTTTGTGGCAGATAATTTCTGGTGTTTTAGCCGTTGTACTTGTTGTAAGTATAATTACTAATGGTTTTAGTTTTAATGGTAATGGTGTAACTGGCGGAACTGTAAGAAATAATGATCAAGGAAATTCCCCACAAGCTCCTAGTTTACCTACCGGACCAGTTGATGTAAGTGCAGATGATGACCCTGCTTTAGGTGATAAAAACGCACCTGTTTTAATAATAGAATTTTCAGATTTTCAATGTCCTTTCTGTTCGAGGTTTAGAGAACAAACTTTTGATCAAATAAAGACAAATTATATTGATACTGGAAAAGTAAGATTTGTTTACAGAGATTTTCCATTAAGTAGCATACA
>JBBSWY010000071.1:0-2870 GCA_038046045.1 Nanobdellota archaeon | reverse complement strand
GCAGATGCATTAATTCATATTATAGATATTTCAGGATCAACAGATGAAAGAGGAAATGCAGTAAAGCCCTTAAGCCATGATCCATTAAAAGATGTTAAATTCTTGGAAAATGAACTAGATTACTGGTACTTAAGTATTTTAAAAAAAGGATGGGAAAAGTTCTCTAATTCATTAAAAAAAGAAAATTTAAACATAAAACAACCATTAGCAAAACAACTTTCCGGATTAAAGGTAACAGAAGAGATTGTCGAAGATGTAATAAAAAAATTAAAATTAATTCATCATCCACAAGAATGGAGTGAAGATGATTTGTTTAATTTAGCCAAGGAATTAAGGAAAATAACTAAACCAACAATAATAGCTGCAAATAAGATAGATATTGAAGGTAGCTTATATAATTTAGACAGGTTAAAAGAAGCTTTTCCAGATTATAAAATAATTCCATGTTCAGGTGATTCAGAAATTGCGTTAAGGGAAGCTGCAAAACATAACTTAATTAAATATATTCCAGGAGAAGATGATTTTGAAATAATAGATGAAGATAAGCTAACATTAAACCAATTAAAAGCATTAAGTTATATTAAAGATAATGTTTTAAGCAAATACGGAACAACTGGAATTCAAGATATATTAAATTATGCTGTCTTTGATTTACTAAAATATAAAGCAATATTTCCAGGAGGAGTAAATAAATTACAGGATTCAGAAGGAAGAACATTGCCAGATTGTTTTTTACTTCCTGAAAATTCAACGGCCTTGGATTTTGCTTTCAAATTACATACAGATATAGGAAATAATTTTGTTAAAGCTATAAATGTAAGGACAAAACAAGCTATTGGAAAAGATCATCCATTAAAAAATTTAGATATTATTGAGATAAAAACTAGTAAATAATTAATTTGATAATATTAAATGTCTTATAACTCTTTCATAAACAGGAACCATTAATTCAGGTAAGTTGATTTCTCCGTTGTCCGCTTTATCCTTAAAAGTGTATCCCTTATTTATTGGATCATGATAATGCATTTTAAAAAGTCGAATAAGCATGTTTACATCTTTTAAGAATCTATTACTTATTTCTCTATCTTTCATCTTATGAATTATCGGAAAATAATAATATTTTATAAAAAAACACAGGTCATAAATTGTTGGTTCTTTAAATGCGTTCTTGATAATGTATTCTGAATTTACTTTACTCTCAAGATTGTCCATTTTACAATGACTATAAAGCTTTATATATTATTAAATTTAACTATTTTCTAATGGAAATTATTCTGGAGAAAAAACCTAAAAATCCTATAATAATTGAGGGATTTCCTGGATTTGGTTTCGTAAGTACAATTGCAACTGAATTTTTAATTGAACATCTAAATGCCAAATTAATTGGAAGAATTGAAAGCAGCCATATAATGCCAATGGTTGCTATGCATAATTCCAGATTAGTTGAACCTTTAGGAATATTTTACGATTCAAATCATAATATAATGATATTTCATGCTATAACGAATGTAGCTGGAATGGAATGGGAACTTGCAGAAAAATTAGCAATTTTAGCTAAAGAATTAAAAGCTAAAGAAGTTATTAGTTTAGAAGGTGTAGCATCAAATAGTACAGAAACAAAAGCATTTTTCTATACAACTATAAACAAATCTGCTGAATTATTTAAAAGAATTAAAGTTGAACAATTAAAAGAAGGAATTGTAATGGGGGTTACGGGAGCTTTGTTACTGAAATCAGATTGTCCAACCAGCGCTATATTTGTTGAAACTCATTCACAATTGCCAGATTCAAGGGCAGCTGCAAAAATTATTGAAGTTCTTGATAAATATTTGAATTTAAAAGTTGATTACAAGCCGTTATTGGAGAAAGCAGAAGCATTTGAAGAGAAACTAAAGACAATGGTGCAGCAAAAGAGCGAAGCAGAAGAACAAAAAGAAAAGAAAGAACTTAGTTATTTCGGTTAATTAATTTTTTTATTATATTAAATATTAAACCAATTATAAACCCTATAATAAATGTTAGAATTAAATTCATAATAAAATAAATCGTTATAAAAGATTGATAGCTTTTTGAAATAAAAATTTTGTTTATCAAAAAACTACTTAAATAATAAGCAGGACTTATATATAAACCAAAAATTGATTCAAATAAAGGACCGCCTATTATTAGAGATAGTAAGAATAAAAATAATCCAATTCCTAAATATATTAATCCTATATAAAAGCTATTTCTTAACAATTTAGAATATTTTAACATTATTTTAGCTTCCTGTAGCTTACCCATATTAATATTGCTAATAAAACTCCAAGAATTATAAATCTTAAGTATTCATTCATCTGAGACCAATATTTTACTATCCCCATTAATATTGTGACTAAGCCACCAATCATTAAACCAAAGGACAAGCTATTAATATTTTTAACAAGTAAGCCAATAACTATTACCAATACACCAATTATAGTTAAAATAATAAAAGCATTTCTTCTGTAAACATTATCTACTTTTTGGAATTCCTCATAACACTTTTGTGATTCTTGATTTTGAATTTCGTATTCATTTTGTTGTTCCAAGTAACATGAAGTTCTATTTGGCTCTAGCATAAACTCGCAATTTAATATCTTAGGACGTGCTTCATTATAACAATCATCCTTTGGTCCTTTATAGAAAGTATCTATACCAACAGCTATAAAACTAACCAAGATTATTGCAATAGCTAAAGCAAGTAATTTTTGTTTCCAATCCATAAATATATTAAAATTAATTGATTTATAAATATTAAGGTTAAGTTTAAATATTAAAAAATTACATTATTTATATGGATTTAAGCAGAAAAAGATGTGTTGCTTGCGAAGGTTGGATGAAACCAATGC
>JBBSWY010000070.1:0-2200 GCA_038046045.1 Nanobdellota archaeon | reverse complement strand
GTTCTTGTATAACTTGTAAATTTATTATTCTCATTGTTTTTGCTTAATGCTACACCAAAACTCATTAATAAATTCTGATAATATAAAAATCTCCAATATTGTTGTTTTGTAATTCTTTTTCTAAAGATATCTGCTTTGCTCAAATAATAATAAGCTTTAGCCAAATCTTCGTTACTGTAGTCCTTAGCTAAATTTTCATCTATCCATAAAAATATTTCATCCAAATCTTCCTTGCTATTATCAAAAACTTTTTTTAATAAACTTAAATTTTTGCTTTTGAAAATTGTTTTTAGAATATTAAAAATGGTTTCTTGTTTTTCACGCTCATCTAAATCAATTATATTATCAAAGGTTATTAAGTTAAGATCATTTATTGCAGCCCTTGCATCACCTTTGCTTTTTATAGCAATCTGTCTAAAAAAATTATCATCTAATCTTAAATTTTCTTTTTTTGAAATATCTTTTAAAATTTTAATTATGGTTATAGCATCTAAACTATTAAACTCAATTAAATTGCATTTTTTTCTTAACGCATTAAATCTCGAATCCCAAGGATCATTTGCTACAATGACGATAGGATAATTGCTGTCTTCAAGTTCCTTCATTAATTCTTGCAATCCCCCCCTATCTTGTGCGTTAATCCCATCTATTTCATCTATTAAAATAATCTTATCTTTTCCAAATAAACTTCCTTGCTTTATATTATTAATTACAACATTTTGAATTTGTTCTTTATTCCTTAAATCAGAAGCATTAACTTCAAGAATTTCATAATCTAATTCTTTTGCTAAAGCATAGACACTAGCAGTTTTTCCTACTCCCGTTTTACCATAGATTAATACAGGTTCTTTTTTTAAAATAAATTTTCGCAATTCCTCTAAAGAACCATCTTGCCCGTAAATTTCCTTTAAGGTTTTTGGTTTATATTTATTAATTAACATTTTATAAGTAAGTTTTGATTTTTTTAATTCTTATTGAAGTTTCTTTTAATAAATCTCTTTTTGAAATTTCATATTCATCTTTAGCTAAAAAACCCTTATAAGTATAAGCCGTATCCATTATCCCCCTTGCCTTATCCCATTCAAAACCCTCTGTCCCATCTGACGGGTGTTCCTTGCCAAATATTTCATGCAATAAATTATTAAATATTTTTCTTAATTTAAGATAATCGCCCCAATTATCTCTTTCAGCTAAAAATTCTAAATTTTTCAATATTCTATAAAGTTCATTTTTTCTATCATCTTTTATAATATCCATCTTATTTTCCCATGAAAGCCAAGAACGATTCAAGTTGTACAAAATCATCGCTTCCTTCAACTAATCTAAACTCAATCTCACCACACTTATCTATTAACTCTAATTTTTTATTATCATTAACACTTAAATTTAAAATTTCTTTTTGAATTTGTTTAATAATATCTATTCCGCTTAATCCGTTTTTTAACATTAACTCAAGTAATTTATTTCTTGCTTTTATAAAATCTTTATTCAATGCAAATTCTAAAATTTCCTTAATATCCTTTGGATTTGCACTGGCTGTAATTTCATTAACCAAATTTTCAGTTATTTCATTATTAATTATGGCACAGCTTTGTAAAATATTTTCAACTCTTCTTAAATCACCTTCACTAACATCATAAATTAATTTAATAACATTATCATTAATCTTTAATTTTTCATCTTTACTAATTTTTTTAATAACTTTTTTGACATCTTCTAGATTCAAAGGCTTAAAACGGAATATTACACATCTGCTTTGTATTGGTTCTATTACCTTGCTCGAATAATTCGCAGATAAAATAAATCTGCAATTTTCAGAATATTGCTCCATTGTTCTTCTTAATGCATTTTGAGCATCTCTTGTTAGTGCATCTGCTTCATCTAATAAAATTATTTTAGGAATATTGCTTCCCATCGGTTTAGTTCTTGCGAAATCCTTTATAGTTTCTCTTATTACATCTATTCCCCTTTCACTAGAAGCATTTGTTTCAAGAAAATTCTGTCTCCAGCTGTCTTTGAATAGAGTTTTTGCAATAATTAAAGCTAAAGTTGTTTTTCCAACACCCGGAGGACCAGAGAATAACATATGAGGAACATTTTCTTGCTCAGTCATTGCTTTTATTCTAGAAACAATTATATCTTGGCCAACAACTTCATCAAAACTACTTGGGCGAAATTTCTCAATCCATATGTCATTCAT
>JBBSWY010000069.1:0-9102 GCA_038046045.1 Nanobdellota archaeon | reverse complement strand
GTATATTGCATGAGGTGCTTCTTGCTTCTATTTGAAAATTATTTATTTTATTACATATTACACCGGTTCCTCTGGCATTCCCAGTCATAGTAACAGATTCTCCTGGTTCACAATTTAGTGAAATTCCACCCGAACATTGTGATATTGAAGCAGATTGAAGTAAACAATTACAATCTGGATCTTGTGCATCAGTTAACCCATCGCAGTCATTATCCAAATTATCCTCGCATTTTAATTCTGTTAAACCATCGTAATTTGCATTATTTTTTTTATAATCATCATCTGTACAAGTAAATTGGTTGCAAGCTGCTATCGTTCCTGCACATACCCCCATTTGCTTGTTGCATAAAGAAGGTCCTAAAATTCCATCACAATTATCATCAATTAAATCACCACATGATTCTTGTCTAAATCCAACATAATAACAACTTGGCTGACATTGTTGAGAGTCTGAATCTTGACTACTAACCTGGCAAGATGGTTCAATTAAATAACCGTAATCACTCGGGCAAATTGTTTTTTTATTATTTATATCATAATAACGACTGTCAACAGGTTCACTAGAACTTTTTGGTATAAATTCATAAGCACAAGTCCCAAAGGGAAATTGTAATCCTAAATCACTAAAGCAATCTCTACATATATTATTAGTTCCACAATTACTTGAAAAACCAAAACAAAAAGACTGTGTTGGTAAAGAAGGAACTGGAGGAGCTGATCCTTGAACACATACGCCATTGTCACAAACATCTCCTTGTGTACATGGAACTTCTAAATATTTATAACATTTATCAATTTTTACACAACTTTTGTATTTATCACTTGCAGAACAAACCCTCCCATTATTTAAATTCGGGTCACTTGGGTTGCATTCATTAGAACATGCTGGCGTTCCTATAACACATTGTGCAACACCAGATACATCTATTTTACAAGCTTGATTTGAACCACAAAGTTCTAAATCTTGTAACTGTTTACATACAACCCCATTTATTGTTTTTGAAACACATCTTTTGTACCCATTTCCAAAACATTGGTCGGTATCACAATTACTTTCACATTTAGCAGCACATCGCCCATTATAACAAATTGGAGTACTTCCAGAACATTGAACATCTACGAGATCTAAACAAGAATCTTGATCGTTTTGACCACAAATCTTTTTTGTAATCCCATCAGCACATTGATTAGTGGATCCTGAAGGAGAACATTCATTAGTACACACATTTTTGCAAACCGGATAATGATTTTCGGGGTCTGTTGGTCTACCAAATTGATAATCTGGAGTACCCTGTGTATTAAGATAAGAAGCACAAAGTTGATTACCTGGACAAAGATTATTCAATAAACTACCAAAAAAATCTTTATTAGATTTATAAGGATAATAACAATAACTTTGATCTGGAAGATAGTCCCAATCCTTACAAACTCCGGTTGATAGGTCTCTATTAGTACACGTCTGTGAATAACGAAGATTAAGGCATGAGGCATACCTACAAATATTTGGTGTAAAATAACAATCGTTTAAAGAATTACATTTATTATATGAATTTAAATAATATTTCCACTCATCTTTAACTGAACTTGGCGCATTATTAGCAGGAGCGAGACCTTCTTTATAACAAACATTAGCAGAAGTACAAACTTCACCATCGGGGCATGCATCTGTATTAACACAAACCCCCTCTAAAGCGCCTGCAGATTTTTGACAGACGTCAGCAGTACACTGAAAACCATCCTTACAATCCAGATTAGTTCTACAACCAGCACCATTTGCATTAACATCATTAGAATAAACTAAAGAGAATATTAAAACTAATAAAAGCAAATAAACTAACTTAACCTCTTTTTTCATTAAAATAAATAGTAATTTAGGATATAAAAACGTTACTAAAAGAAACTTTTATATAGCATCCTTGTTATTTAATGTCATGCCCATAAATATAACCACCGCCGTTGATGATTTTGTCGATTTGGTGAATAATAAAAAAAGAATTAGTTTAGAAGATGCTGCAAAAGAACTTGGATTGCCTGAAAATATAGTAAATGAATGGGCTGTTTTCTTAGAGGAAGAAAATATATTAAAGATAGAATACCAGTTTACCAATGCATTTCTAGTTGCAAAATCTAAGCAAGAATCTAATAAAGAAGATTATGAAAGAGAAATTGAAATTATAACAAGGGAACTGGAAATAATGCTAGCAGGTTTAAATAAAATTAATATAAAACATGAAATAAAATTAAAGGATGTTGACGATATAAAGCCATTAATAAAAAAATTCAAAGAGAAAATTAATTTAGATAACGATGTTTTATACGCGCAAAAATTTGTTTTAGAATATGAAATCAATGCCTTATTAAATAAAATTAAAAAATTAAAATCTTATTCAGAAGAGAATTATAATAATACAAACAGGGAATTCAATAGCATAAAAAAGAGAAAAGAAATATTTGATAAAAATTATAGTAAAACATTGTAAGATTTATTTTACATGTGTTAAATTTTTTAACAGAAAACTTTATAAGTGTCCTAATTATGGTACAATTGTACTAAAAATGGGACAAATAGATAAAATAGAAAATTTATTCTTTGAAAACCCGTCTAGAGAGTTTTATCTCAGAGAAATTAGCAAATTAATAAAAATACCAAAAACCACCGTTCAAAGAAAATTAATAGATTTAAAAAATAAAGAATTGATTAATAAGCTTAAGACCAAACCCTATCCAAGATATAGGGCAAATACAGATAATTTCTACTATAAATACTATAAAAAAAATAGGATTATAGAGAATTTATACAAATCTAATTTAATCGAATTTTTGATTAAAGAAACAAATCCTAGTACTATAATTCTTTTTGGAAGTTGCGCTAAGGGGGAATATGATGCTAAAAGTGATATAGACTTATTTTTGGGGTCTAATGAGTTTAAGTTAGATCTAAAAGACCATGAGGAAAAATTAAGGCATAAAATAAATATAGTCTTTAAACAAAATATAAATGATTTTAATACAGAGTTGAGGAATAATATTATAAATGGAGAAAAACTATATGGTTTTATAAGGATATGATAAAGGAAATAATGGATTGGGAAATTTGTTTAAAAGAACATGTTAAAAAAGTTCAAGTAGATAGAGAAAGGATAAATTCCATATTAAAAATGTCTGATATACTTCTTAAAGTAACAAAGCAAATTAAAAGAGATGAAGAAACAATTTCAGTTATAGTAGCTAATTACTATGAAATAATCAAAGAATTATTAACGGCTTTATTATTAAAAAATGGCATGAAATCAGATAACCATGAATGCTTAATTTCATTTTTTAAAAAACATTATAATTATGAATATGAAAATAAATTGATTCATGAATTAAAGAATATTAGAAATAGAATTCATTACGAGGGTGTGTTTGTTAAAAAATCTTATTTAAATAAAAATGAATTAGAATTAAACCACATTATAGAATTATTAAAAAGATTAATAAATAAATAAATCTCAATAAAACTAAATGAAAAGAGGTGATAGCTTTTTTGCTAAGTAAATGGTTGTAAAAGAAAGTTATAGTTTTTACTCTGAAAATATTCCTATAACTGTAACAATTGAATCAAGTAAAGACGAATTTGTTTTAGTTTATAATGTAAATATAGCTAAGATAAGTCCTAACACGGAAATTATCCTAGACAAGATTAAGGATGAACTTTCAAGTAAGGTTAGATTAGGAATAACAGATATTGCTGATTATAAAAAATCCGAGTTTATAAGAACAAAATTCCAAGAGACAATTGTTTACTTGTTAAATAAATATCTTCCAACAACTTCCGAGGATGTAAAAAAATTCCTTACAAGTTATTTAATGCATAAGGCTTTAGGGTTGGGGAAAATTGAATTATTACTAGATGATAAGCAATTAGAAGAAATTACAATTAATAATGCAGCAGAACCCGTTTGGGTTTATCATCGTAAATATGGATGGTTAAAGACAAACATAAAATTAGATAATGAAGAACAAATTAAGCATTATGCAGCTTTAATCGGAAGAAAAGCCGGCAGAAGTATTTCTTTACTTACCCCATTATTAGATGCTCAATTAGAAACAGGAGAAAGAGTAAATGCAACATTAAACCCGATTTCTCTCAAAGGCAATACAATAACATTAAGAAAACAAGCTGAAAAACCAATTACAATTACAGATATGATTAATCAAAAAACAATTTCTATTACAGCTGCTTCTTTAATATGGTTAGGAATAGAATATGAACTAAGCACATTAATTACCGGAGGAACTGCAACTGGTAAATGCGTCAGTTCAGATACTAGAATTGTAAAAGCAGATGGAAATATAGAGCCTATTAAAGACATTGTTGAAAAAAATCTTAAAAATCCAATTGTTATAGATGATGGTTATGTAAACCCTGTTAATAATTTATATATATTTTCAACAAATAAAGCTGGTAAGATAGAAAAAGCTAAAGTAACACATGTTTGGAAAAGAAAATGTAATTCATTATTAAAAATTAAAACTAGGTCTGGTAGAGAGATAAAATGTACTAAAGAGCATCCTTTCTTTATTTTCGACAATGGGGAGACAAAAGAAATAAAAGCTGAAGATTTAAAAGAAAGAACGAAAATAGCATGCTCAAGAATAATTCCTTCGTTTGGTAAAGAATTTAAATTAAATATAATTAATAAACTGATTAGAAAAGATGTTTATACAAAATTAGATTTTTTAACAAAGGATGAAGAAAATATAATAAAAAATAATTTTTCGGATAGAAATATATATTTATGGTTAAATGGAAAAAGTCATATTAATTTATTAAAACTTAAAGAAATTTTAATTAAATCTAAATTACCATTAACTATTTTAGATAGGATTTCAAAAATTAAGAGTAAAACAGCATCAAAAAAATGTTATGTTAGAATTCCAACAGTCATGACTAAAGAATTAGCAGAAATTCTTGGTTATACAATTGGAGATGGCCATATAGCTAAAGATGGTTCTGAAATAAACTTCACAAACACAAATTATAGATTAAGAGAAAGATATTGTAATCTGACTGAAAAAGTTTTTGGAATAAAAGCAAAAAACAAGAATAGAATAGACAGGACTCCTTTTAGCGCATCATATTCTAAGACTATACAAAAAATATTAAATCTTTGTTTTAAAATTCCAATAGGTAACAAAGCAAGCATCGTAAAAATTCCAAAAGAAATCTTAAATGGAAATAAAGAAATAGTTAAATCATTTTTAAGATCCATATATGATTGTGAAGCTTATGTGGGGGAAGGTGAAATAGAATTTTCTTCTGCAAGTAAAAAATTGATTGATGATATAAAACATTTATTATTAAGATTTGGTATAATTAGTTATTTAAATACTAAAATTATAAATAATAAAGAATATTATAGAGCAATGCTTTATTCTGAAGAAGCTGTTAAATTTAAAGAAATAGGGTTTAATCTAGAATATAAGCAAAAAGAATTATTAAATATAAAGGACAAAGGCCATAAAAATTTGGATTTAATCCCAAACATTTCCAATTTATTAAAAAAAATATTTAATAGTGCGAATTTAACAAGAGCTGAATTAAGTAAAAAAACCGGTTTGAGTCCTAGGTTATTTAGATGGTATTTAGCAGGAAAAAGAAATCCCACATTAGCATCGCTCAGAACAATAGCCTTTGCATTAGAAGGTAATTGTGAAGAAAGTTCATTTGAAAAACTAAAGAGCATATGTTATAGTGATCTATATTGGGATGAAGTAATAGAAATTAAAACTATTGAAAATAAATCTGGTTGGGTTTATGATTTAAGTGTTGAAAATAAAAATTTCCTTATCGATAATGGGATAATTGCGCATAATACATCATTCCTAAACGCAGTCTGTTCATTTTTTCAGCCAAACCAAAGAATTATTTCGGCTGAGGACACTGCAGAATTAAAACTGCCTAAATACTTGCACTGGATTCCTATGCTAACAAGACTGCCAAATGTAGAGGGTAAAGGTGAAGTTACATTGCTGGATTTAATAATTAATTCATTAAGAATGAGGCCAGACAGGATAGTTGTTGGAGAAATTAGAAGACAGAGAGAAGCTGAAACTTTATTTGAAGCAATGCATACTGGACATTCTGTATATGCAACATTACATGCAAATGATGTTGAAGAAACAATTAACAGAATAACTAACCCACCAATAAATGTTCCTAAAAGTTTACTTCCCGCAATTTCAATGATTGTTGTAATGTATAGAAATAGGAGAACGGGAATAAGAAGAATATTCCAAGTTGCTGAAATATTAAGGGATAGTAATCCAAATATTTTAATGCAATTAGATGTAAGACAAGATAAAATGTTAACAGCTAATCGTTCATTAAGATTAATGCCTGAATTAGAATTACAAACAGGATTAACAACACAAGAAATTAATAATGATTTAAGAGAAAAAAGTTTAATCTTAACTTGGTTAGCTAAAAAGAATATCAATGAATTAAATGATATTGGTAAGGTTATAGCAACTTATTATACAAATAAAAATGCCGTACTCCAGCTTATTAAAAAATGATAATCCCAAGAATAGCAAGAAGTTTTCCTTATTTAAAGGTTGAATTAGAGCAAGCTAACATTGAGTTAACACCAGAGCAATTTATTAAAAAAATTCTAACTACAAGTGTAATTGTAAGTATAACATTAACCATAGCTTTAGCAATGGTTTTTTATAGATTAGATGTTAATTTAGCTTTTGTATTATTAGCTTTTCCAATTATTTTTGCAGGAATGTTTTTCTTTTTTATTAATTCTCCAAAAGGAAAGTCAAATAAAATTACAAGGGAGATAGATCATGAAATTGTTTATGCTGGAAGATTTTTGTTAATTGAGTTAAGTGCAGGTGTTCCATTGTTTGATGCTATGAAAAATATTTCAGATGCTTATCCTGTCATTGGTAAATATTTCAAGCAGATTGTAGATAAAGTTGAAACTGGAAAACCAATTGAACAAGCTATAAATGAGGTAAGCGAGATAACACCAAGTGAAAATTTCAGAAAATTTTTATTCCAGATTCTAAATTCAATGAAAACGGGAGGGGATGTTGCCCATGCATTGGAAAGCATTACAGAGCAAATTTCAAAAGAACAATTAATTAACATAAAAGAATATGGAAAAAAATTAAATCCAATGGTTTTATTCTATTTATTAATTGCGGTTATATTACCAAGTTTAGGAATTGCGATTTTGGCTCTAATGTCAACATTTACAGGATTAACCTTATCATTGAGTAATTTAATTGGAATAAACTTTGTAATCGGGATATTGCAGCTTTCATTCCTGTCAATAATTCAGGGTTTAAGGAAGGGAGTATGATAAAATCTAACTTATTGATCAAGGTAAAAGAGAGTATTGAATCTGAATTAACCAGAGCTGATTTAAAGATTAGTATAAAAAAATTAACAATTCAGGGTTCTTTAGCTACTTTTATTTTAAGTTTTATTATTATACTGTTCTTCAGGAATAATTTAAAACTTGCGTCTAATTTCACTATAGCTTTAATACAATATTACTTTATTTCATTATTAATTGCCTTAATCATTGTAATATTCTTCATTTATTCGAGGATTACATTAAAAAAAATTAAGAGAAAAAAAGAAATTGAAAATGTTTTATCTGATTATTTACAATTAGTTGCTACGAATTTGAATGCAGGAATGCCAATAGACCAGGCAATGTGGTATGCTGTGAGAGAACGTTATGGTATATTAGCTCAAGAAGTAGAGATTGTTGCAAGAAAGGTGGCTGGGGGAATAGATTTAGAACAGGCATTACTAGAATTTGCAGATAAATATGATTCTGAGTTATTAAAAAGAAGCATGATATTATTAATTGAAGGATTAAGATCAGGAGGAGAATTATCTTCTTTAGTTGATAAAATATCCTGGAATGTCAAGGAAACTCAAATTTTAGAAAAAGAAATAAGCGCAGAAGTAACAACATATGTAATATTTATAACAGCAGCTGCAATATTTATAGCTCCTTTTTTATACGCTTTATCGCATAGAATAATTATTATTATGGCAGATATTTTAAGCAAAATAGATGTAGAAAGTCTAGCTGGTTTAAGTTCTAATGTTCCTCTAAAATTCTCGGGAGGAAATATTATATCACCTTCAGATTTTAAAACTTTCATATTTATTAATTTGGGAATCGGTTCGGTGTTTGCCTCTATGATTGTTTCATTAATTAGAAAAGGGAATATAAAAAGCGGATTAAGGTTAATTCCTGTGTTTTTAATAACAAGTATAGTTTTATTCTTACTAGCTTCAATAATATTAACAAATGTCTTTAAGGGAATAGTACTATAGTAAGATTTATTAATAATTAAAGTTTAATATAAAAAATGCGAAAATCCCAGGCAGCAATGGAGTTCTTAATGACTTATGGTTGGGCTATCTTAGTTTTATTAATTGTAATGGCTGCAATAGTTAGTCTAAATGTATTTAATCCTAAAGTTCCAAATAATTGTGTTTCAGTTTATCCAATTACATGTGCAGATATTAAACTAGATTCAGATAAAATATTTACAATTGTTCTTTCTAGTGTAGATACAATTGATGCAGAAACTAAATTAGATGAAATTAAATTAAACAGTCCAACTCCACAAAGCGGGGTTTATAGCTGTACTAATGTCGTTGGAGGATCTCCTTGTGCAAACTGTATTCCAGCAGATAATCAAAAAATATATTCCTGTACATTTGCTCAAGTTGGAGTAATTAGCAAAGAGACTAAATTCGATGGAAATGCTAAAATAACATATAAATTATCTGGTGGAACTAACCCTCATATTATTAATTTAAAATTCTCTGGAAGTACCGAATAAACATAAGATTTATATATGGATTAAAATACTTAAAATAATAAAATAAGAGGTGGTAATTAATGCATAATAATAAAGCTCAAGCGGCCATGGAGTTCTTGATGACTTATGGTTGGGCAATTTTAATTGTTTTAATTGTTTTAGCAGCATTATTTTTCTTAGGTGTATTTAGTCCGCAGTTAGGCAGTAGTTGTGTAGCTGTTGCACCTTTTACAACATGTGAATTAAAGTTAG
>JBBSWY010000068.1:12515-17878 GCA_038046045.1 Nanobdellota archaeon | reverse complement strand
TCAATAGCTTCCTTAGTAATATTATAGTACTTTTCTAATCTATCTTTTGTAATTTTATCCATTTTAATATAGTTTTTAGCTTACAAGAATCTTTATATATTTTTTTAATATCCAAAACTTATGAAAGCTTATATGGATTTGCTTGAAGAAGTTCTAACAAAAGGTAAACTTAAGCATAATCGTACGGGTGTAGATACAATTGCAATGGAGGGTCATACGTTTAAACACGATATGAAAGATGGTTTTCCTTTACTTACAACCAAAAAAATAAAACTCGATTCGGTTACAAAAGAGTTAGAATTTTTTATAAAAGGGATTACAGATAAAAAATGGCTTCAAGATAGAGATTGTCATATATGGGATTCTTGGTGTAGTCAAAAAAGATATCATTATCAGGATGAAACTAGATTAGAAGAATATAGAGATAGGGAGTTGGGTCCAATTTACGGTTGGCAATGGAGACATTTTGGTGCAGAATACGAAGGGTTTGACAAAAGTTATGATGGAAAAGGAATAGATCAATTAGCAAATTTACTTACTACACTTAAAACTAATCCAAACAGCAGAAGGATGTATGTTAGCGCTTGGAATCCCACTCAAATAGATGAAATGGCTCTACCACCATGTCATTACGGTTTTTATGTTAATATTTTAAATGGTAAGCTTAACTTAACATGGGATCAAAGATCAGTTGATGTCCCGGTTGGACTTCCTTTTAATATAGCATGTTATGGAAAATTGTTACATTTAATTGCAAAAGAGTCTGGTTTTAAAGAAGGAATTTTAACAGGCTCATTGAAAGATACACATATTTATGTTGATCAAGTATCTGGTGTAAAAGAACAATTGAAAAGAAAGCCATTTGATTTACCAGAAATTAAGACAGAAAATTTCACTTCAATATTTGACTGGAGGTATACAGATTCTAGAGTAGTTAATTATAAACATCATAATTTTATAAAATTTGCAGTAGCCGTTTGATAAGATTTTTATACTAATATAAATTAATATTTTTATGATTATTACTATTACTGGATTGCCTGGTTCTGGTAAAACAACGATTGCTAAGGAACTAGCGAAACATTTGCATATGAAATGTTATGCTTTGGGCGATTTATTCAGAAAAATTGCAAAACAAAAAAGAACTTCTGTTTTAGATTTGACTAAAAGAGGAGAATTAATGAAATACATGGATAATCTTACAATAAAAATTGCCAAAACCCATAAAAATGCTATTATCGATTCTAGAATGGGTGCTTATTTGATTAAAAATGCAGATTTTAAAATTTATTTACATGCACCATTAAAAACTAGAATTTCTAGAATGGCAAGAAGAGATAAAAAAAGTTATAAAATTACATTAAAAGAAACTTTATCTAGGGAAAGGCAAGAATTAAAACATTATAAGGCTCGTTATGGTACAACCTATCAAAACAAAAAATTATATAATATTATTTTAAATACAGATAAATTAACAATTGAACAATCAACAAAAAAGCTTATAAATAAAATAAATAAATTAAAATAAAATGAAATTACTAATATTATTTTTATTGTTAACATTGCCTCTAGTTGACGCAACTGTAAAAGAAGAATTACAGCCGAAATTAAACGAATTAGAGCAATTTAATCTTGCAAAGTATAAAGCATTTCTACCATTAACAGTTAAGGTTAATAGTTTAGATAAAAATGAAAGTTTCTTAGTCAAATTAAATAAAGATGGAAAGATTTCATTCGCAGATGAAGGTAAAGTAGATATTGTAATTCAGGGCAATGAAAAAAATTTGATAAATGTTTTAAATTCCGATGAAAATAATTTTAATAACATAAATGTTTATGGTACTTCATTTAAAGGTAAAATCTCTTTGATAATAGCCGAGAAGATAACCAAAACAAAATTCAATAAAAATAAAACAGTTGGAGATAAAATTCTTGGAGCGGTAATTTATCCCGTAACTTTATTTTTTAATTAATATTTATTTTTTTAACATCAGCTATTTTATTGATTCTTTCAACTATTTTTTTAATATCCTCTAGTTTATTTAATTCAAGTTTTAAATTACACTCTGCTAAATCTTTATTTATTGTATTGACATTAGCCTTTTCAACATTTATTCCCAATTGAGCTATATTATGAAGAATATCTGCAAATAATCCAACCCTATCTAATGCTAAGATCTTTAAATTTATGCTCGATTCAGGAATATTTTTCCATTTTACATTAATTTTCCTCAATTTCGCTTCGTTTAATTTACTGCAATCTTTTTTGTGAACAGTAATCTTGTTGTTTTTTGTAGCAAATCCCATTATCATATCTCCTGGCAAAGGATTGCAGCATTCACCTAATTTAAAATCCTTAAAATTAATTTCAGCTTCTATAAGTTTATTTTTTCCTTCTTCAACATTACCGATTCTTTTTATTGGAATTAACTTATTTATATTAAAGTAATGTATAATTTTTTCTTTAGCTTTATTGGATTTAACAAACTTTAACCAATCCCTGCTAGGAACATGGTTTTTTGAAGTTATTATTTCAATAATATCACCATTTTCTAGTTCACGGCTTAAATTTACATATTTTCCATTTACCCTTGCTCCTCTACATTTATTTCCAAGATCAGTATGAACAGCGTAAGCAAAATCTATTGGACAAGATCCTTTTGGTAGTTCTATAATATCTCCATTAGGGGTGAAAACATATATTTTATAGCTAAATAAATCTAATTTTAAAGTCTCAAAGAAATCATTGCTCGATTTATCTTTTAGTTCGATAATTTCCTTTAACCATGATAATTGCTTGTCAAACTTTGAATCACCTTTAACATTTTTGTATTGCCAGTGTGCAGCGATTCCCTCGTCTGCTATTTTATCCATTTCCTTTGTTCTTATCTGAAATTCAAATAACTGTTTTTCAGGACCAACCACAACAGTATGCAAACTTTGGTACATATTTTGCTTTGGATTAGCTATATAATCATCAAATTCTTTTGGTATTGGTTTCCATAAGTTATGTATAATTCCAAGTATTTCGTAGCATTCTTTAACATCAGTTGTAATTATTCTTATTCCAAGCAAATCGAATATTCTGTCAAAATCTACATCTTTTTTCTGCATTTTTCTGTAAATACTGTAAAAACTTTTTGGTCTTGCCTTAATATCTGCTTTAATATCATGCTTGCTTAATTGCTCTTCAAGAATAGATTTAATTTTTTCTAAATAAAATTCACGTTCTTCTCTTTTTAATGTAATTTTTTCTTTTAAATCCTGGTAAATTTTTGGCTCCAGATAACTAAAAGCTAAATCCTCTAACTGCCATTTTATATTAAATAGTCCTAATCTGTAAGCAATAGGAGCATAAATGTCTAGGGTTTCTTGAGCAATTCTTTTTTGTTTTTCTTCTGGGAAATATTGCAAGCTTAACATGTTATCTAATCTATCTGCAAGTTTAATTATCATAACTCTGATATCCTGGGCTGTTGCAAATAACATCTTTCTTATACTTTCAGCTTGTCTAATTTTAAAATCAGAAATTCTTAATTTGTCTATCTTAGTACAGCCGTCGACCAAATGAGCTACTTCTTGTCCAAATTCTTTTTCTAATTGTTCTTTTTTTATGTTTGTATCTTCTAAAACATCATGCAATAGACAAGCAGCAATTGTTTTATCATCTGCCTTTAATTTTACTAATATTCTTGCAGCACCAACTAAATGTGAGATATGTTCTAATCCAGATTCTCTAACTTGTCCAGAATGAGATTTTTTTGCAAATTCATATGCCTTTGTAATTAAATCAAAATCAGCATTTTCATTATAATTTTTAATGTCCTGAATGAGCTCTAGCATAATATTATTAAATTGAAATAACTTTAAAAACCTTATTCAATAATCAAATAAAATGAGATATGCAAGACAGGAAAGATTTATCGGAAAAAATAACCAAGAATTACTTAATAAGAAAAATGTTGCGATAATTGGATTAGGTGCTTTGGGAAGCAATTCAGCAAATTTATTGTCTAGAGCTGGATTAAATTTAATTTTAATTGATAATGATAAAATTGATTTAACAAATTTACAAAGACAAAATATTTTTACAGAGAGGGATATTAAAAAAAATAAGGCTTTAGCGGCTAAGAATTATCTAAAAAAGGTGAATAGTGAAATTAATATTAAAGCTTATGATGAGAAATTAAATAAAAATAATATTAATTTAATTAAATCAGATTTAGTTTTAGATTGTACAGATAATCTTGAAACTAGATTTTTGATTAATGAATATTGTTATAAAAATAAAATTCCCTTTGTTCATGCAGCAGCTATCCAGAGTAAAGGTGTAATTTTTAATATTATTCCTGAAAAAGCTTGTTTTAATTGCATTTACAAATATACTGGAAACATTGAAAGATGCGAAGATTTAGGAGTTTTAAACACGATAACAACATTAATTTCTAGCTTACAAGTTAATGAAGCTTTGAAAATATTAATGAATAAGGATTATGAAACAACTTTAATTAGAGTAAATCTTGAGAATAATAACATTGAGAAGATAAAAGTCAATAAAAATCCCGATTGTGAAGTTTGCAAAGGTGAAAAACTAGAGAAGAACTTTAAATTGTTATTATGCAGAACAGGAAATACATTAACAGTTAAAACAGATAAAGAACTTGATTTAGAGAAGATAAAAGATAATTTTGGTGTATTAAGAGAGGGAAATGCTACATTATTAATTGATTTTGACAATGAAAAGATAATTGTAAATAAAAAAGAAATCATATTTAAGGATTTAAAAGATGAAAATAAAATTATGAAAATAGCTAATGAAATTTATAATACTGGAAAATGATTAAAGCGGTCGTTTTTGACATCGGCGGAGTTTTAGTGAGTGATCCGAAATTTAGAGAATTTTGGAGAGGTGTAAATGGTGCGGATCGATTAAGGAAAGAATTTGGTTCTGGTAGAATCTCTTTTAATGATTTTATAAATAAAGCTTCAAAAGTTATGAATTTAAATAGAAAAAAATCTATTAAAAAATATAAAAAGGCCTATACTAATATAAAATTGAAGAGAGATGTTTTTAAAATTTATAAGAAAATAAAATTAGATAAATATATTTTGAGTGATACAAATCCAGTTCATATGAATTATCTAAAGAAAAATTTTAATCATGTAATTAAGCCAGCAAAAAAGGCATTCTTTTCCCCAGAAACGAAAATGAGAAAATCTGAGATAAAAACTTTTAGATTTTTAATTAAAAAAATAAATAAAAAACCGAAAGAAATTTTATTTATAGATAATATGAAAGAGAATTTAAAAAATGCGAATAAATTAGGGATTAATACAATTTTATTTAAAAATACTAAACAATT
>JBBSWY010000068.1:0-12415 GCA_038046045.1 Nanobdellota archaeon | reverse complement strand
GTTAGATATGGTTATTTATTAAAAAATATTAAGAGAATTAAACCTGTGAAATATAAAGGCAAATTAAATTTCTTTGAAGTAAATATTTAAAATATTCTTCTGAAAATATGAGAAATTATTGAAAAAAAACTAAAAAAACTTGTTTTACGTTTTTTCCAGTACTTGAAAACATTAAAAAATTTAGGTAATGTTTGGCCAAATTTGAATCCTAAAGTTTTAGCGAATAAATCTACCTTAACCCATTTTTCCTTTAATCTTCCAATATTAATTTCTAGATATTGATGGATATTAAACATAAAAAATCCATGAATTATTTTAATGTCTTTTTCATAAAACAATTTACTTTTTACTAGAGCTATCCTGTATAAATAGTTAAGCTGGTGGCAATGTAATAATGTTCTGCTCCATAATTTATTAACATTTTTCACAAATAAGAAGGGAAAATCATTCCATACTCTTCCGGGTTCACCATGAAATTTCTTTGTTAAATAGTAATAGATTTTTTTTGCAAAATCTTCTTTATCTTTAGATTGCTTTTTTATCTTAATAATCGCATTTTCAAATTCTTTAGGTAACTCGCGAGGTAATCTAGATCTTCTGAAACCTAAATTTGGTACGAAAATTCTAGATAAAAAGAAAATACATGTAAAGAAAATGATAATTAAAGCTGTAATTATATTTAATATTAAATTCATAGATTTGTTAAATGACAAATTATTTAAATACTTTTCTATAGCAAATAGATATGGTTAATGTATTTATAGAACGCGAGAATAAAAAAACGAATGTAAAAGCTAGAAATGCCAAAGAGATAATGAGCATCCTAAATATTAATCCTGAAACCGTATTATTAGTTAAAAATAATGAACTTATACTCGCAGAAGATAATTTAAATGATAATGATGAGTTAAAGTTATTAAGCGTGATTTCTGGCGGTTAGTAAATTTTATAATACTAATTAAATTATTGATATTATGCCATGTAAAAATTGCCTGGAAAAACCTATAATGAAGCTTTTGAATAATGAGCAGCTTTGCAAACAGCATTTTGTCAAGTATTTTGAGAAAAAAGTCTTTAACACCATTAGAAATTATAAATTAATTAATAAAAATGATAAGGTTGGGGTGGCTGTTTCAGGCGGCAAGGATTCTTTAACATTGCTTTACTTGTTAAATAAACTTAAAGAGAAAACAAGGAAATTTGAAATTTATGCTATTGCTGTGGATGAAGGCATAGAGGGTTATAGAGATAAGACATTAGAAAATGCAAAGAAATTCTGCAATGAAAATAACATAAAATTAAATATTTTTTCTTATAAAGATGAATTTGGAGATACTTTGGATAATTTTCTTAAAAATACCAAAATGAAAGCTTGTTCAATGTGCGGGCCTTTTAGAAGATATATTCTTAATAAGAAAAGCAAAGAACTTGGTTTTACTAAACTTGCTACAGGACATAATTTAGATGATGAATCGCAATCTATTATGATGAATTATATTAGAGCAAACATTGAAATCAGCGCAAGATTAGGACCAATTACAGGTGTATTAAAAGATCAAAGGTTTATCAAAAGAATTAAACCATTATATTTAATGAGCGAAAAAGAAGTTGCAATATATGCTTTCTTAAAAAATTTAATTACAGAGTTTAACGAATGTCCGCATAGTCTAGATAGTTATAGGGGGGATATAAGAGATATGCTGAATAATTTCGAAGCAAAATATCCTGGAACAAAAAACGCAGTTGTTACTGGATTTTTAAATATTTTACCAATGCTAAGGGAGAATTATAAAAGCAATATTCCTTTAAAAAGCTGTAAAAATTGTGGTGAACCATCTTCAAATGAAATCTGCCAGACTTGTAAAATTGTTGAGATATTAAAAAATAAAAATAAGTAAGCTTTTTATATTTTTCTTTGAGATTAATTTTCTATGATAATAACTGATAGTTTATATGGAAGCTTTGAAGTAAATGAACAGTTAATAAATGAATTAATCTTTTCTAGAGAATTTCAAAGATTAAAAGATATATCTCAATTTGGTATTCCACCTAAATATTATCATATCAAAGGAGATTTTTCAAGATACGAGCATTCCGTCGGGGTAATGTTATTACTAAGAAAATTTAATGCTGGTTTAGAAGAACAAGTTGCGGGGTTATTGCATGATGTTTCCCACACTGCTTTTTCTCATATTGGGGATTGGGTTTTTGGAACTAATGCAGAAGAAAATTACCAAGATTTAAATCATGAAAGTTTTTTAACTAATTCAGATTTACCATCAATTTTATCAAAGCATAGTTTAGATTATACACTCATCTCCGATATATCTACTTTTAGATTACTTGAAAGGCAAAGACCAGAGTTATGTGCAGATAGATTAGATTTTTCTTTAAGAGAGATATTTTATAGATTTGATAAGTATTTTCATGAATTGGTATTAGAGAATTTAGCTGTATTTGATAGTAATTTTGCTTTTAAATCTAAAGATAAGGCGAGAGAATTTGCCGAGTATTACTTGAAATTACAAACTGAACATTGGGGTGAAATAGAGACATTAATTAGGTATCATATTTTCTCAGATATAATAAAATATGCAATTGATGATAGAATTATAGACTATAAAGATTTATATTTGGATGATACTACCGTAATAAATAAGCTATTAAATTCTGACGACCATTATGTAAAAGAGAAATTAAATATTTTAAGTTCGGAACTAAAATTTGAGGAAAATTCCAATAATCCAGATTTTATTTTAAAAGAAAAGAAATTTAGATATGTTGATCCGTTATACTTGGAAAATGGAAATTTATCTAGATTAAGTGAAAATGATTTAAGTTATAAAAAATTATTAGAAGAAAAAATGAGATTAACCAAAAAATCTTTGAGGATTAAATTATTAAACAATGTATAAATATATTGCAAAAAATTATAATAAACTGCATAAAGAAGAGTAATGTTTATATACCTGTTATAATTATTAGGTAATGTGAAAATGAGATTAAGAACAAAAATGCAAAAAAAAGTGACTATAAGTAGAGAAGAATATAAAATGCTAAAGGAAAGATCAAAAGTAGACTGGAATTTGGTTAATCAAATAAAAAGAAGTTTGGAAGATATAAAAAATAGCAGAATGATTGAATGGAAATCAAGTAAACAAAAATTATTATAAATATATAAATTTACCTTAATTTATGTACAATAAAATTGCTAAATCTTACAATAAATTACATAAAGAAGAACAAATTAAAAAATTAGAAATTATTGAAGAAAATATTAAGATTATTTCTCCATTGTTAGATGTTGGTTGTGGAACTGGAATTTCTACGAATTATTTTGATGTTGAAAGCATTGGAATAGATAATTGTAAAGAAATGATTGAAGAAGGAAGTAAGAATTTAATTTATGGAAACGCTGAAAGCTTGCCGTTTCCCGATAAAAATTTTAATACTGTAATTAGCGTAACCGCATTTCATAATTTTAAAGATATGGAGAAATCTTTGCTTGAAATAAAAAGAGTAAGTAAAAATAATAATATCGCTATAACATTCTTAAAAAAATCTTCAAAAATAAATAAATTTAGAAGTTTATTAACTAAACATTTTAAATTTAAAGAAATTCCATGCGAACAAGATATTTTATTTATAATAAATTAAAAAAAATAGACCGGCTATTCACCGGCCATGAAAGGGCATTTCAAGGGGGTTAAAGAATTCTACTCTGCCCTGACAATATGATATTTATTTTCCTTAGTCAAATCCCCAGCAAGAGTTATAACTCCCTCCGCTTCCAATACAATCACAACCTTGTCTACAATCTTTTCCATTATATTTTGTTCCATCGGATGGGTTACCATCTAATGTTTGACATGCATTAAAACATCCAGGTATTTCGGCTCTTCTTCCAACAGCCTCACTCCCTAACCATCCTTTTTGAGAAGCATAATAACCAAGAATAGCACCAAGTAATAATCCAATAACTAAAAATACATACCAATAATTTCCTTTATTTTCTTCTTCTATTTTAATCATCCCCTTTTGTTTTTTGTTTATTATTTAAAAAAAATAAAAAAAAGGTTAGCGTCTATGGCCAACCATTTCTATTCCAAGTTCATTACTCATTCTTTTAAGTTCTGGACTTGGTCTAGAATGATCTACTTTTCCCAGAACATATGGCGAGTTCACTCCAGTTATTATTGTCATTACTCTTAGCCTGTTGTTCATATCTTCTGAAACTCTTGCACCCCAAATTACTTGTGAGTCTGGATCTAGAGCTTGTGTAACAATTTCACCAACCCTATTAACTTCATCTAAAGTTAAATCCTCTCCACCTGTAATATGAATCAAAGCTCCAGTTGCTCCTTCATAAGTAACATCTAATAATGGGTTACTTAAGGCTCTCTTAACAGCTTCCTCAACTCTATGTTCTGTATCACTCTCTCCAATCCCAATGACGCTTACTCCACCACCTTGCATTATTGCTTTAACATCTGCATAATCTAAGTTAACTAAGCTAGGAACTGCAATAGTCTCAACAATTCCCTTAATCATCGTTGAAACAAGTTCATTAGCTACTGCAAATGCTTGTTTTAATGGTAGATTTCCTGCAATTTGAACTAATCTGTTATTATCAATTACAATTACTGTGTCTGTTACTTGTCTTAGTTGTTGCAATCCAAATTCTGCTTTATCAACACGTGCTTTTTCAATGTCTAATGGCATGGTTACTGTGCCAATGACAATTGCATCCATTTCTTTGGCTAGTTTTGCAATTACTGGAGCTCCACCTGTTCCTGTTCCACCACCCATTCCTGCACAAATAAATACCATGTCTGCACTTTGCAATACATTCTTTAATTCGTGCATGGATTCTTTAGCTGCTTCTGCTCCTTTTTGCGGAAAACCACCGCAACCTAATCCTCTAGTTAAGTCTGCTCCCATCAAAATTTTATGGTCAGCCTCAGAAATATCCAGATGTTGTTTATCTGTGTTGCATGCGATTATTTCTGCACCTTGTATTCCCTTTCTGTATAACCAGGAAACCATATTGTTTCCTCCGCCACCAACACCAACGACCTTGATGTTAGCTTGTCCGACTTTTATATTATCGAATTTATTTTGTTTGCTTCCTTCTAAAGCATTCTGTATTATAAAATCCATTTGTTCATCCCCCTCTTTGTGGTTTTTTGTTTTTCATTTTTTAATCATCAGGTATATACTCTATCAGCATAAAGTTTATATATAAGTTTGACATATACCTATCTAGAAAGAGTTAATCGCCAAAGAACACTCTTCAAGCTAAGTTCCGAAAGAATTTAGTTCGCCAAAATCGCTTAACACATTTAAATTTTGTCGCCAAACAAAATTTAAACACGAAACTTTTTCTTAATTACTTTTTTATTATGTAAAACTAATATTTAAAGCTTACTAAAATACAATATATATTTTCTACAATATAAATCTTATTTAATTGGGCTAATTTTGTTAACTTAATGAAAAAAAATTTTGGAAAAGCAGGTGATTTAGTTTCAGTTTCTACAAAAGACAGAACATATTTTGGAACATTAATCCCGTCGGTAGATGATGATGTTATCACATTGAAGCTTGACTCTGGATACAACCTTGGGATGAGAAAAGACAAGATAAAAAGTGTTAAAATATTAAAGCAAATTTCTGGAAAAGACTCCAAAAAACAATTAATTGTGTATAATAAAAATTTACCCACAATTTCAATTTTACATACCGGTGGAACAATTGCCTCTAAGGTAGATTATAAAACAGGCGGAGTTGTTTCAGCGTTTACTCCCGAGGATTTAATTGAGATGTTTCCTGAATTAAGAGATATTGCAAATTTCAAAACAAGATTAATAAGGGAAATGTGGTCAGATGATTTAAGATTCAAGCATTTTTCTATACTTGCAAGGGAAATTGAAAAAGAAATTAAGAATAATATTTCAGGGATTATTATTGGTATGGGAACAGATAATTTAGCAGTTGCAGCAGCTGGATTAAGCTTTGCTTTAGAATCTTGTCCTGTTCCTGTAATCTTGGTTGGAGCTCAAAGAAGTTCAGACAGGGGATCAAGTGATGCTTTTTTAAATCTAGCAAGTGCAGCTTTACTAATAACAAAAACAGATTTTTCAGGAGTTGCAATATGCATGCATGAAAACCTTAATGATAAAACTTGTGTAATAATGCCTGCCTGTAAAACTAGAAAATTCCATACTTCTAGAAGAGATGCTTTTAAGATTGTAAATGATAGCATAATTGCTCGTGTACATTATAATGAAAGTAAAGTTGACTTTTTTAAAAACAATTATATAAAAAAAGGTGAAAAACTAGTTATTAAAGATAAATTTGAAGAGAAAGTAGGCTTAATTAGAATTACAGTTAATATGAATGCAAAACAATTTTTAGCATACAAAGGATACAAAGGATTAGTAATTGAGGGAACCGGTTTAGGGCATACTCCTTTAGATGTTGTTGATAATGAAACTAAGGAACATGCAAACATAAAAAAAGCTTTGCAGGAATTAGCCAAAGATACTGTTTTGGTTATGACCTCACAATGTTTATTTGGAAGAGTTAACTTAAATGTTTATTCTAAAGGACGCGAATTGCAAAAGATTGGGGTAATTTCAGGAGAAGACATGCTGCCAGAGACTGCATTTGTTAAATTATCATGGTTGCTTGGAAATCATAATAAGAATGATGTTAAGGAATTAATTGGAAAAAACTTACGTGGGGAGATTAACCCAACTATAAAAGCAAATGAATTTTTAGATTAATCTGGAAAGCAAAAATGTTTGACTATAAAGATTTAAACTTGAAAATTGGTTTAGAAATACACCAACAGCTTTCAACTAAAAAATTATTCTGCCAATGCTCTAGTAATTTTAAAGAAGAAAAACTTGAAACTGAATTCAGCAGAAGATTAAGAGCTGTAGCTGGAGAACAAGGTTATGTAGATATAGCTTCGCAGTTTGAAGAAGCAAAACACAGAGAATTTATTTACCATGGTTATGATGATGAATATTGTTTAGTTGATTGCGATGAATCTCCGCCTTATGAAATTAACAGAGATGCCTTAATTACTGCCTTAAGTGTTGCTAAGTTATTTAATTTGAATATCCCAGACAAGATTATAGTAATGAGGAAAAACATTACAGATGGTTCTACTTGTTCATCGTTTCAAAGAACAATGTTAATTGGTTATGAAAGTGGAAATTCTTTTATTGAAACTTCTCTTGGTAAAGTTAGAATTACAAGTTTATGTTTGGAAGAAGATGCATGTAAAATTGAGAAGGTTGAGGAAAATAAAGTTTATTATTCTTTATCTAGACAGGGAATTCCATTACTTGAAATAAGAACAGAGCCAGATATTAAAACACCAGAACATGCAAAAGAAACAGCTGAAAAACTTGGTTTAATATTAAGAAGTTTTCCAAATATTAAAAGAGGAATAGGAACAATAAGACAGGATGTTAATCTAAGCATTAAAAATGGTGCACGAGTTGAGATAAAAGGCTTTCAGGAATTAAGAGTAATGCCTAAAATAATTGATTATGAGATTTCTCGTCAAGTTAGTTTAATAAAGAAAAAAAAGAAAGTTGAAAAAGAAGTCAGGAAAGCAAATGAAAACGGAACAACTTCATTCTTAAGACCTTTACCTGGATCAGCTAGAATGTACCCAGATACCGATTTAAAACAAATTATTGTAACAGAGGAATTATTGAGCAAGATTAAAATCCCTGAATTAATAACAGATAAGATACATGATTTACAAAAAAAATACAAATTAAGTGAGGAATTAGCTACAGAATTAGTTAAGGAAAAAATTAATTTTGAAGATTATACAAAGAGATTTAAAAAAATAAGCAAGGGATTACTAGCTACAATATTATTGACTTATATTAAAGAGAAAAAAGAACATCTTGAATTTGTTTTAGATGCATTAAATTTGGAAAAAATAACAAAAGATGTTGTCCAGGATATGTTAAATGAATTAAAGCAGGGAAAGAAAATTAATTTAGCAAAGTACAAATCTATATCAAATACAGAAATTGAAAAGGAAATAAAGAAGATTGTCAAAGGAAAAAAGAATTTAACAGTAAATGCAATAATGGGAATTCTAATGGCTAAGTATAGAGGAAAGGTAGATGGAAAGGAATTAATCGAGTTAATTAATAAATATAAAAAATAATCATTACTTTAAAATTAACAATTAAACTTTAATAATAAAAAATTTCTTTATTATCATGAAATTTAAGAAGACAATCTCGTTTATTCTAATATTAATTTTACTTGGTATAGTTAGCAGGGGAATAGATACTTATTCTGCAAAATTTTTAGATGCAAGATATCAAAGACAAAACGGGGTTATAATTGGAACAGAAGAAATTTATCTTGAAAATGGGCAAGATGCTATTTTACTTATTCATGGTTTGACAGCTAATCCGAATTCTGTAAGGGAAATGGCAAATTATCTTTATCAAAGAGGGTATACGGTTTATGCTCCTGTAATCAAGGGTCATGGAACTAGCGTGTTTGATCTTGAGAAAACAAATTATTTGGACTGGAGAAAATCTGCTGAGGATGCTTATTATAAATTAGCAAAAAATCATAAGAAAATTTACGTTGTTGGGACTTCTCTAGGTGGGCTATTATCTTTGGATATTGCCAGCAATCATGAAGTTAGCGGTTTAATTGTTGTTAATACCCCTATGGAAATTAATTCTGATTTAATTGAACTTCTTCCATTGATTTATTTAGTAAGTCCTTATAATATTAGAGGATTATTTTCATTAGAGGAATTACCAATAGCAACAGAATTAAAATTATATGATACATTGCCTTTGAAAAGTGTTGCTCAATTGAAAAGTTATCTGGAATTTGTTAAACCGCAGTTAAAAAAAATAAATTCCCCGATATTTGTTGTTCAAAGTTCAAAAGATGATATTGTTAAACCAGAGAGTGCTATGATAATATTAAATAATGTTAATTCAAGTGTAAAGGAGGCATTGATATTAGAGGACTCTACCCATATCAATATCGTTAATAAAGAGAAGGAATTATTAAAACAAAGAAGCTATAAATTTTTAAAGGGGATTTCAAATTTTTAAAGAAACTAATTCTTTATTTGAGTTACTTAATACTTCAATTTTCTTTCCAATGTAAACTGTATCTTCTATTCTTATTCCTGTTTCTTTATTCCCCCGTTTAAAATAAATTCCAGGTTCTATGGTAATAATTTCATTTTTTTTAACTTTATCATTTGAAACTATGCTTATTCTTGGAAGATCATGAATTTTTTTACCGATACCATGCCCTAGACTATGAAGAAAATATTGTTTGTAGTTTTTTAATAATAATCTAGAGTAAATTTCTAAATCACAATAAGGATAATTTATTTTTAATTTCTTAATGCATTTATTTTCACAATTCAAAATTAAGTTATAAAGCATTTTCTCATATTTATTTGGTTTTCCTAAAAAAATAGTTCTTGTCATATCAGAACAATAACTTTTATACTTGCAGCCAAAATCCAATATTAAAAATCCTCTTTCAAGTTTTTTATTTCTTGGTTTTGCATGAATTGTTTTATTGTTGTTCGCAGCTATTGTTGGAAATGCCTGCTTTACTTTGAAATTTCTAAATCTTTTTTTAATATATTTTACAATATCTTTTTCAGTTTTAAAATTAAAATTCTTAATAATTTCTTTAAAAATAACATCATTTATAGAACAAGCCTTTCTTACAAAATTTACCTTATCCATTTAATTTAATAACATTCATCAATATTTAAATCTTTATTATTATTTACAAAGTTATAATTAATCTTTATGACTTCTAATATTTGCTGAATTGCTCTTTTTGCTGTTGGTGCTTCATGTTTTTTAAAGAATTTCTTAACTTCTTTTATTCTGTCTAAGGATTTAAACCTTAATGTTACAGCTTTAATTAAACTCGGCATAACATGTCCGTCACCATATCTTTTATAAAATTCCTTCCAGTTTTTCTTTAAGAATTCCCATGCTAAATTATCAGCATATTCATTTACCCCTATCATTGCAATGACATTAAGTGCATCCTGACTTCTTACATGCTTTGTTAAACTGAATTTTAAAGCCTCTTCTAATATTTCCTTTTGTTTAAAAACTCCCAAAGACCCAAGTAATCTGACTTTTTCTTCCTGCAATGTTTCTTTTAAATATAATTTCTTTAATTTATTGAAAGTATTTTTATCGCCATTATAAGCAGCTAAGCCATAGACAACACTTCTTAAATTCGGATTTATTTTATTGCCTTTGGCATGCTCGTTGAATTTTTTACTTGCTTCATCTAAAATTTCTTTATGATCACTATACCCTAAAGTTGAAATTACATTTGCTCTAAGCAGTATATCTGTATGGCTTTCTTGAGGTTTTTCATCCCAGCCTAATTTTTTAAATATCTCAGAAAATAAATCTCTTATAAATTTATTAACATCATTTCTTTTATCATCAAATAATAATTGAACTTTTCCTAAACTTGTTGCTAAATCATCCCATAATGCATGGTTTGTTTCATACTTAAAAGTAGAGGCGAGCTTAATGTAATTCTCCAATTTAATATAAGAACCACGGGCCAATGCATAAACATCGTTTTGCATTCCAATTTTGTCTATGATATTTAAATTTTTATTAATTATATTATTAAATAAATTATTATCATACTTAATCCTGTAGAAACCAACTTGATTATTGTTTATTAATAAATTATTTGCATTAATCTCTAAGTTCTTGTTTTTCATCAAATAATACTTTAAATTATTATTCTCTGAAACAGCTACAGGAATATGCCATAATGATTTATCTTTTCTTTTTAAATAAAAAAATCTTTCCTGTTCTAATGAAATTTTATTATCCTTTAATGTTGCAGAAACAATTGGATAACCTGTTTGCTTAGTCCACAAGTTCATTAAATTTTTAACAGGTTTTTTTGAAACTTTTTCTAATGAATTCCATAAATCATTTGTTGTTGCATTTTCATATTTAAATTTAGATAAATAATATTTTAATCCATTTCTGAAAGCTTCTTCTCCCAAATATTGTTCAAGCATTCTGATTACCGCAGAACCCTTGTTATAACTAATTGCATCAAATATTTCATCTATATCATTTGGATTTCTAACATCAACATCAATTGGATGACTGCTATCTAAACTATCTAAATATAACGCAGGAATTTTAACATCTGTAATAAATTGCGTCCAAATATCAAATTCTGGAAATATTGCATCTGTTGCTTTATTTTCTATCCATGATGCGAAACCCTCATTCAACCACAGATCATTCCACCATTTCATTGTTACCAGGTTACCAAACCATTGATGAGCTACTTCATGAGTAATTGTATGCGTGACTGCTTGCTTGACTCCCACAGAAGAATCTTTTTCATCAAATAATAATTGTGTTTCTCTATAAGTAATTAAACCCCAGTTTTCCATCGCACCTGCTTCGAAATCTGGAATTGCAATTAAATCAAGTTTTGGCAGAGGGTAGGGGATTTTAAAGTAATTATTAAAGAATTCTAGAGATTTAATAGCAACATCTAAAGCAAGTTTAGCGCGATATTTTTTTCCAGGAGTTGAGTAAATTCTAATTTTAGTTCCTTGTTTTGTCTTTCCTTCTAAATATTCTAATTCAGAAATAACAAATGCTAATAAGTAAGTTGACATTATTGGGGTTTCTTCAAATATTATTGTTTTAAGATTTCCTTTATTAGATAATTTTTTTACAGGCATATTTGAAATTGCTTGTAGATTTTTTGGAATGTTTAATTTTAAAGAGAATTTTGCTTTTAACTCTGGTTCATCAAAGCATGGAAAAGCCTTTCGAGCGTCATTTGGTTCGAATTGCGTTGTTAACATTATTTTTTCTTTTTTATTAACAAGATAAGTAGATTTGTAAAATCCGCGTAATGTTTTAGCTATTTTTCCATTAAATTCTAAATCTAAATTATAAATTCCTTTTTTTATCACATTATTAAAAGTAAAAATAACCGTTTGATATTTTTTATTATATTTTATATTTTTCAGATTATTATTCTTTATTTCTGCTTTGTTTATTTTAACTTCATTTGAATTTAGAATTATTTTTTTTGTGTTTTTTAATATTTTTAATTCTATATTTACATTACCTTTATAAGTTAAATCTTTAAAATTAGGAGTTAGTTCTAAAGTATATTTTATTGGCTTAACCTCTTTTGGAAGAACATATGGATTATTCATTATAGATAAAGGAATAATTTTTATTTAAATAACTTACTAAGCGAAAGGTTTATATATTAATTCTTACTTATCTTACAAATAAGAATGGGGGCTAAAATGGAACTAATAGAAATGAAAACTGCTAAAATCACAGAAAAAGGACAA
>JBBSWY010000067.1:0-2323 GCA_038046045.1 Nanobdellota archaeon | reverse complement strand
GTATGATTTTGCGAAGAAGGCTACGCCATTAGCTTTATTTCCACAAACAAAACATAAGATTTATATACTTTAGAGTACTACTATTCTATAATGAATCAAAATATCAAGTATGATTTATTAAAAACTTTTAGGGATGGGCACCAGATTGCTGATCTTAAAAATTATTTTAAAGTTACGGAGCTATTTAGAAAAGGATTAAGTCAAAAACAAATAAGAGATAAGGTTAATGTGAGCTTAGACAAGTTATACCGATGGAGACATACTAATTCGAAACCATTATTTGTCAAAATAATGGAAGAATTTGAAGATAGATATAATAAAATCTATTCTAATAAAGAATTAGAAGATATCGCTTATCTTATAGGTTATAATCTGGGGGATGGAAATCTGTCTAAAAACTTCTGTAATACTTGGTTCTACGGGGTTTATAGCGACTTATTTGATATTAAGAAGATCCTATTAAAATTTGGTGTTAAACCTGTAATTTATAAATATAAAATAGACAATGGTAAAATGGCTATACATGATAGAATATTCTCAAGATTTTTATATATTTACGGTGCAATTCCTGGAGATAAAACAAAAAATAAAGTAGTTATTCCAAAATGGATCTTAAAATCAAATAAAGATATTAAAAGAAAATTTTTACAGGGTTTATTTGATAGCGAACTAAATAAAATAAGTAAAGTTGAAAATAAAAATCATTATAGAAATTTAAAATTTGATAATGCTAAAACATTGAATAAGGCGAGAGATGGAATATTTTTTCTCAATCAAATTAGAGACTTATTGTTAGAAGATTTTGGAATAAAAACTGGTAAAGTCTGTTTAGGCAGGAGATATAAACGTAGTAGAGATAATGAAAAAATGCAACAATTATATTTTATATTATACTCAAATTACATTAATCTTTATGATTTTATCATAAAAATAGGTTTTTTATATAACTCTAAAAGAAAAAAATCAGCGTCAAAAATATTAAAGAAAATTAAAAAATTAGCAATACTTGAAAAAGAAAAAATTAATGGATATAAAAAAGTTTTATTATTAAGAAAAAGGGGTATATCTGCTTATGAAATAGCAAAAAGGTTAAAACTAAAAATACATTTGGTAAAACAATGGTCTTATTACAAAACAAAACCAAGGTTGTTTAATTTTTATTCTAATAACTCTTAGCAACATAAACAATATGTCTTGCGGCTTTATTACAAATAATACACTTTTGTCCTTGTTTAATTTTACCTTCTTTTGGATATAATGTACCTGAGACATTTGCAGTAGTTTCTTCCTTTAATTTAGTAGCACATTTTTCCCCATCCAAATCAACAGAACAAAACGGAACCTTTACAAAACCACGATAATCTTTAATTATTTTTTTCAGTTCATTATAAGAATCGGTTTCTTTTGTTTTATCTTTAAAATATAAAATTGCTTTTTCTTCAATTTTTTTATCTATTAAATTAGCATTTTTCTCAATTTCTTTAACTAAATTTTTTAATTTAATTAAAATTTTATTTTTTGGATTTGTTCTTAAAGATAGTGTAACTTTATTTTCTTTAACTTCCCTTGGTCCAATTTCTATTCTAATTGGAACTCCACGCAATTCCCAATGATTATATTTGTATCCTGAGGAAGATTCTGAATTATCAAATTTAACTCTATATTTTTTTAATTTTTCTTCTAGTTCTTTACATCTTTTTACAATTGATTTAGTATCTTTATCTGAAAAATATACTGGAACGATAACAATTTGCACCGGAGCCATATCCCAAGGTAAAACTAAACCATTATCATCTCCATGAATACCAATTAAAGCAGCCATTATTCTCCATATCCCGGGTCCAAAACAAGTTTGCCATACATATTCTTCCTTTTCATTTTCTTTCATTACTTTAATATTAAATGCTTTAGCAAAATTTTGTGCAAGATCGTGTGTAGAAGCTAATTGATTCTTTTTTCCATCCGGCATCAAAGTATCTGGCGTAAATGTATCTTTTGCACCTTTGAATTTATCCCATTGTGGACGTTTAAAAAATAAAAAAGGAATTTTACATTTATTATAAATAACCCGAGTACTAATTTTTAGATCTTTCTCAACCTGTTTAAGTGCTTCTTCGTGCGTATTAAAAACATCATGAGATTCAAAAAACAAAAATTCCCTACCTCGTAAAAAAGGTCTCGTAGTCATCTCATTTCTAAATACTGAAATTCTTGACTGATATCCTTTAAATGGCAAGTCCTTATAACTTTTGAACCATAGACTATACAATGGATAAATTTGTGCTTCTCCCGTTGGCCTTAATGCAAATCTTTCTTCTATTTT
>JBBSWY010000066.1:0-1026 GCA_038046045.1 Nanobdellota archaeon | reverse complement strand
TTATATACCCCATGACAAAGCCCTGTTTCTCTTTGTTCGGGAGATGTTATGCCAACAATTTCTACTTTGCTTCCTTTAGTAATCGTCTCCAAACTTTTAGAATCTTTATTTATTTCTTTGAGATCTACCACAATTTTATAATAAATCGCAAAATATATAAGATTAATTCTTTAAACTTAAAATTCCTCGGTAAAACACAAAGTTTATAAATAAGTTGCTACTTTAAGATTAACAAGGAGCAAAAATAAAGATGGCAGACGAAGATAGAAAATTGAATTCTAGACAACTTATGGGTAAATTAATTGTTACAAAATCAGGAAAAAGATTTGGTGAAGTAGGAGATTTAACATTCGAAACAAGAACAGGCGAGTTAATCCACGTTGTTGTAAGAAATCCAACAGGTTATTGTGAAGGTTTAGATTTAGAGAAAGACAAATCAGGAAATCCCTTAATACCATATACTGCTGTAGTGGCCGTCGGTGATTTTATTGTTGTTGCAGAAGAAGAAATAATTTAATTCTAAAACTATTTAAACCTAAATTTCTTTAATATTTTGGTTATGGAAATAATGAATTTTAAAACAACATCTGAAATAAAAGTTCCAATTAGAATTATAGACCAGATAGTTGGACAGGATGCAGCTGTAAATATAGTTAGAAAGGTAGCAAAACAAAGAAGACATTTGTTATTAATCGGACAACCAGGTGTTGGAAAATCTTTAGTTGGACAAGGACTTGCAGAGTTGCTCCCTAAAGAAAAATTAGTTGATGTTTTAACTTACCCGAATATATCAGATGAAAATATTCCCTTAGTAAGAACAACCGCAAAAGGCCAGGGCAGAAAAATCGTTTCAAAAGCAAAGATACAGGAGATGTCTTCATTAAAAAATCAAAATCTAATTTTTTTTATATTATTAATTTTGACAATGATTGCTCCATGGTGGATTAGAAAATATTATGGTGATATAATGGCAGCTGCTTCTTTAATTGGAAGCATGATATTTTTAGGAGCATTTGTTATTTTTAT
>JBBSWY010000065.1:0-12020 GCA_038046045.1 Nanobdellota archaeon | reverse complement strand
GATAAAGTAAGACCAAATGATCTTGTATATAAAGCATAAATTTATAAATCCTTAATTTACAAAATTTCTAGGATAAGTCGGTTAAGGCTTACTTATACCTAGTTTAGTTCTAGGTAGGATTTTTCAAATGGGAAGGATGTATTCAGGTAAGAAAGGAAAAGCAGGAAGTAAAAGACCAGTTAAGAAAAGAAAATTAACTTGGATAAGATATTCCGGGAAAGAAGTAGAGCAATTAATAATAAAATTTGCAAAACAAGGAAAGTCCCAAAGTGAAATTGGGATGATATTAAGGGATACTTATGGAATTCCAAATGTTCGAGATTTATTAAAGAAGAAATTAAATGAATTTTTACAAGAAAACAAATTAAGCACAGAAATTCCAGAAGATTTGAGTAATTTAATTAAACATGAAATTAGAATTAAAAAACATCTTAATATAAATAAAAAAGATATGCATGCAAAACGTGGCTTATTATTAGCAAACAGCAAAATTCACAGATTGATTAAATATTACAAAAGAATTGAAAAATTACCTCAAAATTGGCAGTATGATAGTAAGAGTGCTGAACTTCTTATTAAATAATAATGCAAGAAATAATTAATAATGCGGTTAAGGAATTTAGAAAGATAAATAATGAAGTAATAAGAGTTGTAAGTCATTTAGATTGCGATGGTCTATGTTCTGCATCTATTTTAATTAACTTATTAAAAAATGGAGAAAAGAAATTTGTTTTAAGCATTGTCAAGCAATTAAATGAAAATATTATAAAGGAATTAAGTTTAGAAAAAAGTAAAATAATAATATTTTCTGATTTAGGCTCTGGTTATGTAAAATTAATTAATAAATATTTAAAAGACAAGAAAGTTTTCATATTTGATCATCATATTCCAGATGATATTGATAATTATGATAATATAATTCATGTTAACCCGCATTTATCTAATGATGTCGAAATATCTGGTTCTGCGGTTGTTTATTTATTTGCTAAAAATTTAAATGAAAAAAACAAAGAATTTGCGTATCTAGCAGTTATTGGTTCTATAGGCGATATACAGGAATTTAATGAACTAAGCAAGGAGATATTAGATGATGCAGTAAGTGAAAATAAAATTGAAGTTCGCAGAGGGTTAAAGATGTTCGGCTCTCAAACTAAACCCCTGCATAAGATATTGCAATTTAGCATAGATCCATTCATTCCAGGAGTTACAGGAAGCGAAGAGGGAGCAATAAATTTTTTACTTGATTTAGGAATTAATATAAAAGAAAACAATAAATTCAAAAAATTAGTAAATTTGACAGAAGAAGAACTAAAGAAATTAACTACCGGAATAATATTAAAGAGATTGGGAAGCGAGAAAAACCCAGCTGATATTTTTGCAGATATTTATTTGTTAAAAGAAGAAGATGAAGAAAGTTTTACAAAAGATGCACGTGAGTTTAGTACTTTATTGAATTCTTGTGGTAGATTAAATAAACCAAGTATCGGAATTGGAGTTTGTTTAAACAATCAAATTCTAAAAGAAAAAGCCAATGAATTAATGAAACAATATAGATTAGAGATAATTAATGGATTAAACTGGTTCTATAACAATAAAGATAAGATGACTAAAGAAGAAAGTTTTGTTATAATAAATGCAGAGGATAATGTCAAGGATACATTAATTGGGACTATAACAAGCATAATATCAAAATCAAATATTTATCGCAATAACACAATTTTAATTTCAATGGCTTACACTTTGGATAATAACGTTAAAGTAAGCATGAGGATTTGTAATGGTAATAATGAAGATATAGATTTAAGGGAAATTTTAAAGGAAATAACTCAAGATAAATGGGAAACTGGCGGACATAAAAATGCATGTGGTTGTTTATTTCCAATAGAAAACGAAAAAGAATTTATTAATCGAATTATGGAAGTATTAAACAGAAAGGTTTATTAATCATTTTTTAAGCGAAAAGAATATGGCTGAAACACAGATAATAAAGAAGAAAAAAAAATGGTTTGGTATAATTGCCGGACCTGAATTTAAGAATGCTGAAATAGGAGAAACTTTATCAAATGAAGATGCTCCTCTGGTTGGAAGAACTTTAGAGGTTAATTTAGCCAATATAAATCAAGATCCTAAATCTCAAAACATTAAAATAAAATTTAAGATTAAAGAAGTCAAGGGCAATGAAGCTTATGCTGAAGTTATTTCTTATGCCATGCTTTCAACTTATGTTAAAAGGGTTATAAAACCAGCTAAGGAAAAAATCGATGATTCCTTTGTATATACAACAAAAGATAATGTAAAAGTTAAGATAAAAACCATAATGTTAACTAAAGCTAAGACACAACATTCTGTATTAAGTTCTATAAGAAAGAAATCTCATGAATATTTACAAGATTACTGCAAGAAAAATGAATATGGGGGTTTAATAGTTGATTTATCCTCTCATAATATACAAAGAGATTTAAAGAATTTTCTTAAGAAAGTTTATCCATTAAGTGTTTGTGAAATTAGAATGATGGAAAGAGTTTAGTAAGGTATTTAAATTAACTTAATTCTTTTATTTCTAATGCCACTGTAGCTCAACGGAAGAGCATCTGTTTTGTAGGCCTAAATTCCAAAAGAACAGAAGGTTGCCGGTTCAAATCCGGTCAGTGGCTTCATTTTTTAACAATAAAAATAAGATTACCTTTAAAGATTTTATTTTCTAATATTTTAAAATTAACTTTTTTTAATAAATTTTTTAATTCAAAATGATTAAATAAATAATAATAACGATAATAAATTTTATTTTTAATTTTCCAAGGAATTAAAGTATCTTTTTTTCTAAATAAAAATTTTAATTGCCATTTGTTCCAAACTGTAATTAAAGCTATCCCATCTTTTTTTAAAATTCTATAAAGTTCTTGTAAAGTTTTTAGTCTAGATTCTTTATTTTCTATATGATGCAAAGAAGCTAACATTAATGCATAATCAAAAAAATTATCTTTGAATTGTAACTTAGTTAAATCTGTTTTATATAAATTTATATATAAACCACATTTTTCTGAAGTTAATTTAGCTTTTTCCAACATTTTTTTTGAAAAGTCCACAGCATAACACGAAAAATTATGAAAAGGAATTAAATTACGAGCGTTTCCACACCCTAAATCAACTACCCTCCCAGCATTCTTTGTATATTTATTCAAAAAGTGATAAACTATCGGCTCTGGTTTATTTCTAAAATTATTCCATTGTTTTGATAAATTATTCCAAATTCTTTCTTGATTTTCCATATTATAAAAATTTCAGTTAAGTTAATAAATATTGATAATTTTAAGTCTTCTAAGGGCTCGTAGTTTAGTGGTTATAACGTCACGTTGACGTCGTGAAGGTCCCCAGTTCGAATCTGGGCGGGCCCACTAACTAATTCTAAAACAAAAACATTTATATATTAAAAAATATTTAGTCTTTTGAAGCATTTCTAGGGGTAAAAAGAGGTCGAAAAAGCCTTGAAAGCTTAAAAAAAGGTTTAAAAAGGCTGATTTAATTGATTCCAAAAGAAGAAGAACTAATAAAATTCATTAAAAGTAAAAATTTAGTTAATTTCAGTTCTATAGCGAGACATTTCAAAATTAAAAATACAACCGTCTCTGATTTGATTCAAGATTTAGAGCACAATAATTTGGTCGAGGTTCAAGCTTTAGGCGGCAGTAAAATAGTTAGGGTAAGGGAAAACAAAAATAAAAAAGCTCAGGTTACAGTTTATGCTATTTTAGGAATATTAATTGTTGTAGCGGTTGCAACTGTATTTTTAATAAATAATTACATAATAAAAAGTCAATTTGAAAGAGAAGCTGAAAAAATACAAGTTGTGGATGAATTTAAACCCGTAAAAGATTATCTTGATTCTTGTATTAAGGAGATTGCATTACAAGGTGCAGAATTAATGGGTCTACAAGGTGGTTATATTAACATTCCCGAGGATAATCTTCCGGTAAATCCAGCCATACCATTTTCAAATAGATTAGATATTTTTGGAAATAATGCATTGCAAGTTCCTTACTGGTTTTATGAAACAGCAAATGGAATACAAACGCAACAAATTCCAACCATAGAAGAAATGCAAAATCAATTAGCTAGTTATGTTAATTTAAATGTAGACACATGTTTAAATAATTTTACAGCATTTGAGGGTTATGAAATATCTAATTTTGAAAATTTAAATACAAATGTTGAAATAAGAGATGAAAAAATATTTGTAACTTTATTAAGCAATATAATAATTAATTATAAAGATATTGAAGTTAATTTTGATAAATTTTTAGTTTCGGTTGATTCTCCTTTGGGTAAACTCTATAACCTTGGAAAAGAAATATTTGAAAAAGAAAATACAGAAACATTTTTCGAACAAAAAACAATAGATATGTTAATATTATACGATGAAGTTCCTTATTCTGGAACTAGTTTTAGCTGTTCTCCAAGAGCATGGTTTACTGAAAACATAAGAAAAGACTTGAAAACAATTTTAAGAGCTAATATTGAAGCAGTTAATCCAGCAAATGAAGGTTATTTTAAATATGATATTAGTACAGGAAATACTTTAGTTGATTTCAAGTATGATGAACAATGGCCATTTATTTTAAAAGTTAATGGTGGCGAAGAAGTTCTAAAAGAAGAATCAGCATTTGGACAAAGTGGACCAGCTGCAGCTTTCTTAAGTACATTATTCTGCTTAAATAATTATCATTTTGTTTATGATATTAAATATCCAATTTTAGTAAGTTTAAATGATGGAGAACATTTTTTCCAATATGCCATTCAAGTTATAATAAAGAATAATCAACCAAGAGAAAACAAACTTGGAGAAGAATATTTAGGAGATATAACATCAAGAGTTTGCAATACTCCAAGTGTGAGAACTTTAATTAATGTTAGAGATGCAAATACAGGAAATTCAATAGAAAATGCAAAAGTCGAATTTTCTTGCGTAGGAACAACTTGTGATTTAGGAAACACAGGAAAACAAGGATTAAGTACTTTGGTTCCAGCATGTGTAAATGCTGTCATAAGTGCAAATAAAGAAGGATACCATCAAAATAAAATAATTTTAGATACATTAGATGAAAGTTTAGTTGATTTGGAGCTAAAACAATATCAAAAGAAACAAATTGAAATTAAACTTATAGATGGTAATAAAATAAGAGATGCAAGACAAGATGAGTTTGTTACGTTTAATTTGGTAAATGAAGATGAAAATTATAATTTATTCATAAACAATGAAATAACTGAAATTAATTTATTGCCTGGAAGATATCATATTCAGAGTTTTATTGTAAAAGATTATCCTTCTGGTTTGAAATTAAATAAACAAACTATAGAATACTGTACAGATATTCCAAAATCAGGAGTTTTAGGATTAATCGGAATAACAGAAAAGAAATGTTTTAATACAGAATTAGAAGAAACACAATTAGAAAAAGTTATTGTTGGTGGAGCAGAATTCGACTGGGAAATAACACAAGATGATTTAAATAAAGCCCAGAAATTAACACTTTATACAATTTATAATAAAGTTCCTAGCAATATTCAAGAGCTTACACAAACTTATGAACAAATATTAAAGAATTCAGATTCAACAAACTTTAGAAAACCATTATTAAAATGAAAAAAGAGGTTATAGCAACATTACTTGCATTTTTGATAATTAGCACTAGTTTTACTACTTATGCTGCCGATATTAGTGACATAAATTCTTTAAATCAGGTTGAAGACATAATAAAAAATGCTGAACAAACAGAACCAGAGGATATTTTAATTAATGTTGAAAACTATAATCCAAGAGTTGTTCCAAGTTATGCATTTGAAAGTGAACAATACGGAGGATATCAAGTTAGAGCTTTACTTACAGGATTACAAACAAATCCTTTAATTGATATTACAAAAATAAGAGCTGTGCAGATTTCCCAGTTTAAATCAGATGTTCCCGGCGTAGTTCTTTATTCAAAAAGACCACCTTTCGGAAAATATACTTTAGATAATCTTGGATATGTTATAATTAGACTGCCTAAAATAAAAGATGAAAGAAAAATTCCTAAACAAATTGATATTAATGTTACAGCAAAAATACTTTACAATGTCGGAGCAGGATTTGGGGTTAATGAGCATGATTTGACTCTTCCTCAATTAACAGACACAGAATTTTTACAAGATAAGGAAAAATATAGTTTTTGGAGTGGTCGTGGTTATGTTAAATTAGATGAAATTAAAAATGGAGTAGCGAGATTAAGTATTTATAATGGAAGATTAGAAAAGGTTAATACAGTTACGTTAAGAGAAGGAGATCCACCATCTCGCGAAATGTCCTTAAGTTATGGTAATTTCTTTCCGAATATTGGGGAAGATTTCGTAAAGAATAATTTCAGAGACAGATTTAAAATTAAATTAAATAATTTAGATATTCCTAAAGATAAGATAACATTAGAACTTCAAATAAATAATAAGTTTGTAATAAGGGATTTGGTTGAAGGAGACAGGTTATATGAAGGTTCTAATTGGCGTGTAAAGAAAATTTTTAGTCAAGGAAATCAAGATATTATTGAATTAAATAACGAAAAAGAAGGTAAAAGTGAAAAATTAATTGGAACTAAATTATTTACCTTTAGATGTGGCGATTTCGATGGTAATGAAGCAGCTTGTTTACTTTCTGCAGAATGTGTTTATAAAGATAATAAATGCCAAAATAGAATTCAAACAGAAACAAAACAAGAATCTATAACATTAGGTCCAGAAGAACAAAAAAAAGAAACAGACGCATCAAATAAATTTACAGAAATTACAAAAAAACATTTAGAAGTTAATAAACAAGGCAAAAAAGATTTAACATCATTAAAACCAATTATAGATGGTTATGCTGAAATAATAAACAATTATAGAGGAACTTCCGTATCCAACGCTGCAGCTCAATTCTATACAAAAATTTATAATAATAATATTTTGATTTTAAATACCGAAATAATTGAATATATGGACAAAAATTTCCCAACAACACTTGGAACAAAAGTTAGTGAAATACACCCAGAAGTTGTTGAAACTTTAACCGTATCTGGGTTAGATAGTAAAGATTATTATAATAAAGCAATAGAGAATTATCAAAAGGTTGTTAATAATTATTTAAATGTAAGGGATGATAAGAATAAGAAATATTATGCGCTAGATGCTCAAAGAAAAATAGCTGAAATTTATGATAAGAAATTGTTTAGATTGGATAAGGCATTAGAAGCTTATGAATTCTTAATAAATAATTTTGAAATAGACCCCGTTACAAAAGCAAGTTATGAAAACAGGATTAAAGTATTAAAATCAAGGAACAGTTATAATTCAAATGCTATAACAATATATGAAGATGGAAATTCAGTTAGTGCTGCTTTAGTTGGTGTTGATAAAACTCTTTTCCAAACAGAAGTTGTTATTTCGGTTAATAATAAAGATCAAACTTTAAAGATAGGAGAAAAAATTGCAGATACAACATGGATTTTAGATTCTGTTTTAAGTTCAGAACAAGTAAAATTATTAAAAGTAGACCAAACAAATAGATTTACACAAGAAACAAAAATAATTTCAATTTCAGATAAAACCGAAACACCTTTGGTTATTTCAAGCGAGGGTAAAACAGCGTTAGTTAGATTAAAAATTGTTAATACAAAAAATGAGGCTAGAATAACAATATTGCCGGGGTTAGAATTTTTAACAAGCACCTCTAAATTTAAATTACACATTCCGGTTGAGAAAAGACCCATACAATTCTCAGATAAACAAATAGACAATCAAATTGAGGGCACAAAGAAAACAATTGAATTTTTGAACAAAGCTATAGATAAAGTAGAAACCGTTTACAAATACTTTAGTTATTATTGTTGGACCATATTTGGTTACATTTCATTAAAATCAATATTTTTCACGGGCAGTAGAACTTTAGCTCGTGATATTGTAATTAAAGAATATGAAAATACATGTAAAAGTGATGAAAATGTAATAAAATGTGATTCTCAAAGCAGACAATATTGTATAACAAATTGTGTATTAAGCAAATCAAAAGAAATAGAAGAAGATATTAATAAGGCTGAAAAGATAGTGGATCAATTTAAAGGTGATAAATATAAATCCTTAATAGAGAAAGAGCTAGGAAGAGATGGTTGTTCTGGAATGAGTGATGATGACTGTAGGTTATTAATTAGAACAAGATTATTCTCCAGACAAACTTGGAATGAACAAAGTTTAGGAAATAAATTTGTCAAGGATTTAGTTGAGAATGAGAATAATATTAAATTAAATGGAGATATTAATAAACAAGTTGAAGAATTAAGGAAAAAATTATATGATAAAGAAAATAATATAATAACAAATAATCAGAACTCAGAGATTGTTGAAATAGCAGAGGAATCAGGGGTAGATTCAAAAAAATTAAACCAAGAGAGCATAAAGAAGATATTAGATCATAAAAGAAAAAAAGAGATACAATCAAGATACTCAAAGTATAATGATGTAAATTATTATAACAAGGATTTAAAATTAAATTTACTTGGAACCGATCCTTCTTATGAAATCTTAGAAAAAATAATAAAAGATAAAAAAGTTTTAATAGAAAAAGGAACACAACCACAAATTACAGGATTAGAGAGATTCAAAATATTACCAGACGCAGAAGATACTTGGTATTATACAGAAGATGGTATTAATAAAAATTATCTATATGAAAAAATAGGGGATAAAGTAACAATTTATTCAGCTAATACAAATAAATTTAATGAAGAATATAAAACAAAACAATTTTATTTGTTAGATAGCAAAGAAGTTAAAGTAATTGATGATGCACAAACTCCAAAACAACAAGCAGAACATAAACAAAAAATTAATCTAGAAGAAACTGGAAATTGCGCAAATAACTTCATTAAAAGAGTTTCTGTAAATGCATTTGATTATATCGAAGTTGCTAAGAGAGGGGATATAGGAGATTGTGCACCAGTAGAATTTACAGTTTATAGAAGGGATAATGCAAATGATCCTTTGGGTGGTGGAAAAGTAGTTACAACTCAAATAACTAAAAGTGAATGTCAAGAAGGAAAACAACAAATTAAAGAAGACATTAAAGAATATTGTAAGGTAATTAATGAAATAAGTCTTTTAGATAATAAATTAAGCAATACGCAAGATAAAAGTGCTGGAAGAGAATTACTTGGAACTAAATATTTAATTGAAAATGGAATATTGCAAACTTCAGGATTGCAATGCTATCATACAATGGATCCGAGCGATTGTAAATTATTATTCTCAGCATGCGATCCTGTAATGTGTCCACCTTCAAGGTTTAACGCAGGGGGAAAATGGCATGTTAATAATGTCGTTGCAAGTGGTTTATTTGGTTCGATTTTTCTTGGGCAAGATTTATGGAGTCTTTCACCACCACCTGAAATTGGAATTTGTATACCTGGAGTTTTAGCTTCATTAAAGAATTATAGATCATTGGCTCAGGGTTATGAACAATGTCTAAATGTTAAAAAACAAAAAGGTGAAAACATTGGAATATGTGACACAATTAGAAGCATAGGTGTTTGTAGAATTGCTTGGAGAGAAGGTGTTGCTTTTTTAAGATTAGATGGTGGTGCACTTGGATGGTTATCTAGACAAGTATTTGATTCTGGTTCTGGTGGTGGGGAGTACGCATTCTTCTCGCAAAACTTGAAAAAAACAGGAGACTTTTTAGATTTCTTTACAAATCAATATGCAACAACTTACTTTAATGCTTATCGCGGTGGTTCAACAGAAGAAATTGGAGATAAAATTTGTGAAGCAGCAATTTATGGAAAATTAGCAGGGCCTGGAAGTTTCTTAGATCAATTAACAAGACCAGAAGGACCACCTCAATTTATTGCTACATTAGAAGAATTCCCACATTCAGAAATTTCAGGAGAACAATCATCTGATTATAGTGTTTATTATCATATTTATGCAGGAGAAAGTTTTGAAAGAATAGGTTATATTGTTTGGTTAGAAAGCAGTACATTAAACTTGGGCAGATTATTTGTAACTCAAGAAGGCTCATTACAGCAATTAGCTTACTTAAAAAGAGGAGAATTCGCTGATTTGACTGTTAGAAGAACTGCTCAAACTGGTTATGATCAAATTTGTGTTGAGATAAATCGTGTTAAGAAATGCGGATTTGGTAAAGTTAGTACTGATTTTGCAGTTGATTATGCTCAGGAACAAATTGCAAGATCACAGATAGAAAAGCGCAATATTACATCTGAAAGAGAATGTATTCCAGATAAAACTATACTTTCACAAACAACATCTAGCGGTTTATTAGGATTAGCTGGAAGCACAGTATTGCCTTCTGGAACAACTTATTCTGGAGTAAGGAGAGAATGTGGAATAGAACCCCCAGGCAAAGGAACCAAAGAGCAAACTTATTGGGAATCTGTTGGAATTTGCGGTAAAGATGATCAAGGCAGAGACAAAGGAACTTGTTGGTTAGATAAAAGATCTGTTAATTTGTTAAAAAATAAGGAAACAAGAGACCAATTAAATCTAGAATTTGAAGAAGATATTAAAATTGAAAATAAAATAAATGAATTAGATATAACAAAAGCAGAATTACTAGAAGAACTCAGCAATTATCAAGAATTTTTAAAAGGAAAAACTTTTGAACAAGTAAAAAAAGATAAAGATGGTTTAATAGAAGAGATTAAAAATTTAGTAAATAAATATGAAAATACAGATGCAGAAACATTAAATCCAGTATATTCAGCAAGAATTCATTTTTCAATTGGTGAACTATATGAGAATCTAGCAGCTATATTAAAAAGTATAGAAACAAAAGAAAATGAAACTAAAAAAGTAAAAATAGAGGTAAAAGAAGAAAATAAAATAACAGGTGCATTTTCTTGTGTTGTTGAATATGAAGAAGATAATGGTTTCTTTTCAATGGACGCTGAAAGATTAAATTTTTATTATAGATTTGAAGGGGGGATATGGCAAACAAGAGCACATCCAGATGAAATTATTAAACCAAACGGGATTTTGAATAAGGATAAAGAATCATTTAAAGACTGGGTTATAATTGATCAATCTACTTGTAAACAAGATATTTTTTCGAAAGTGGACGGGATTTATACAGAAATTTGTGATAATTTAAAAAATAAAAATTTAAATGATGGTATTGGTTACTTAGGATATTTAGCAGCAAGAGAAGATGACGATCAATTAGTTATACATACTTCTCCACCAAATCCAACTAGAAGAACTGAAATAAGCCATTCAGAGTTGGAAGGTAAAGAAAATGATTTTAATTATTTATATAATTTAATTACAAGTAAATGTTCGGGGACAGTAATTCAAACACAACAAACAATAAAAAAGGAAGGACCAGAAATTGAGAACATTAATAAAATTATAGAAGAAGCTGCACAAAGGTTCAATGTAAGATCATCCATAATAAAAGCACAAGTACAAAGAGAATCAGAATATAAACCAAATGCAGTTGGATACTCTGTAAAGAAGTGCGGTGAAGCTGGATTAATGCAACTACTTCCTGGAACTGCTTTAGAAAATGGTAAATTTACTGATCCGAAATTTAGAATTGAGAAAATATATAAAAATGCGAACAATGTTGGATGTGATCAAACTTATGGTAATGACTTATTCAATTTTGCTCAAGGTAAATCTTTAGACGAATTAAAACAAATTGATGATAGGTTTGATCCCGTAAAAAATATTTATACCGGAACAAATTATTTATCAAGATTATTAAACAAGTATAATCAGAATTATAATTTTGCTTTAGCTGCTTATAATGCCGGTGAATCTCGCGTTGATAATGCTATAAAAAACTCCGAATGTGTAAATGACTTTAGTAAATGTAATCTACCAATTACAACAAAAGAGTATGTCGATTTAGTATTAAAAGCAGAGCAGGACATATTGAAAACAGGAGCCACAATAAGTAAAGAAAAGCCAGCTTCAGTAAGTAGTAATGTATTGCTTCCAAT
>JBBSWY010000064.1:0-3522 GCA_038046045.1 Nanobdellota archaeon | reverse complement strand
TTGAATGATGGTGCTGCTGCAGGTGTACAAGGAACCCCAGCATTCTTTATTAATGGACAACTAGTTTCAGGAGCACAACCATATACAGCATTCCAAGCAGCAATTGAACAAGCTCTAAGTTCTTAATTTCTTTTTTATTTTTTTATGGAAAATTTAACAAAAGAAGAACGCGAAAAATTACATGAGCAAGAGAAACTTAATCTAATAAATCAAGAAAAAAATAAAAAATCAAGAAAAAAATTTCTATTTATTATAATAACTTTAGCTATCGTTGGTGGTTTAGTTTATATTGGTGTTGCAAATAGTTTAAAACCTGGCGAATATGATGATTTTGCAAAATGTCTAACTGAAAAAAAGGTTAAGGAATATGGTGCTTTCTGGTGTCCAAATTGCGCTGAACAAAAAAAATTATTTGGCAAGTCATTTAAGTATGTTGATTATATCGAATGCGATGCACGTGGAGATAATGCTCAACCTGAATTATGCCAAAAAGAAGGAATTACAGGATACCCCACGTGGGAATATAATAATACAAAATATCCCGGAGTAAGATCTTTAGAAGAATTATCAGAAATCTCTGGTTGTAGTTTAAATAGTTAAATTTATAAAAAAGTAAATTTCCATAAATAGGGAGATTGATATGAAAAAAATAATTTTAATCTTATTTTTATTTAACATATTATTCTTAGCAGGATGCGGTTCTGATAATACTTATACAACTCCTGTTCAAGATAATCCTATAATAAATCAACCTGAAAATAATCCACAAGAAGAAATACCAGAACCAGTAAACTTACAACTTAAGGAATTTACAGTTGAAGGAGATGATTTAGGATTATATCCAAGTACATTAACTGTAAATAAAGGCGATATAGTTAAAATAACATTTAAAGTTAGAAATGAAAAAGTTTATTATGGTGGCTTAGATTTTAGAAGTGATGTTTGGGGTGATACAGGAAAAATTTTACCCGGTAATGAAAAAACAGTTGAATTTAATGCAGAAAATTCATTTACTTATACTTCATATTGGCCAGCCACAAATAAATTAAAAGCAACAGGAACAATAAATGTTTTATAAGGGGGAAAAATGAAAAAAATAATATTATTAATATTTCTAGCAAGTGTTTTATTTTTAGCAGGTTGTACGGGTGGGCAAACAACAACCGATCAAAGTAGTCTTCCTGGAAGTAGCGAGCATAAAACCCTTACAGTTGAAATAACATCAGAAGGCTTTAATCCAAATCCTGTAACAATCGCAGTTGGTGATACTGTAACCTGGGTTAATAAAGATACAATAGAACATTGGCCAGCTTCTGCAATGCACCCAACACATACAGTTTATCCCGAATCTGGTGGTTGTATAGGAAGTAAATTTGATGCTTGCAAAGGATTAAAATTAGGTGAATCATGGAGTTTTACATTTAATGAAAAGGGGACATGGAACTATCATGATCATTTGGTTTTAGGACTCTATGGAAAAGTAATAGTACAGAAAAATGAATAAAGTTTCCTTTTTTTTACGTTTTGGAATTGCATTTAGTTTTCTATATGCATCTATTTCTTCTTTTTTAAATCCTAATGCCTGGATTGGTTTTTTTCCTTTATTTTTACGTAACTTAATTCCTTCTAATATATTATTATTAATTTTCTCTATTTTTGAAATTATTCTTGCATTATGGTTAATCTCCAATAAAGCAATTTTTTATGCCTCAATATTATCCTCATTCGTACTTTTAGGAATAATAATCTTTAATTTTAATAGTTTTGATATTGTATTTAGGGATGTTACAATATTATTTGCAGCCTTGGCATTAGCTTTCTTAAGTAAATAAAAGGTAAATGTTATAAATAGCATAATTTTAGATATAAAAGGAGGAAAATTGTAAAATGGCTAAAGAACATAGGGTTTTGCTGTACCGCACAAAATCATGTATATGGTGTCATAAAACCGCAGAGTTATTTAAAGAAAAAGGAATAAAATTTAAAGAAGTCTGGGTTGATACAGATACAAAAGCGGCAAAAGAAATGATTAAGAAAAGCGGTCAAATGGGTGTTCCTGTAATAGATATAGGTGGAAAAATTATAGTGGGTTATGATGTTTCTACATTCAAAAAATTACTAAAATTTAATTAAAAACATTTTTATACTTCTTTTATTCTTTAATTTAGAGGTGATAGAGTGAAAGTTTATGGTAATTTCATCAATGGTAAATTTGTTAAACCTTATTCTAAAAAATATCTAAATGTTTTAAATCCTTATACTGAAAAAGTTATTGCTAAAGTCCCCGATTCAAATAAAAAAGATGTTGATTCAGCTGTTAATTCTGCGAGAAAAGCATTTGATTCTGGTTCATGGAGTGATATGACACTTGGTGAACGTTCTAATATTTTATTTAAGTTAGCTGATTTAATTCAAAAAAATTTACTTAGCATAGCAAAACTTGAGTCGATAAACCAAGGTAAGACAATCAAAATGGCTCGCGATTCAGATATTCCTTTTGCAATTGATAATTTAAGATTCTTTGCTGGAGCTTCTCGTTCTATGAAAGATGTAACCCCTCAAGAATACATTGATTATCATGAAAAAACAAAGCATAAACCTCTAGGAACAAGTATGATTAAAAGAGAACCTATTGGAGTTATAGCAAGTATTACACCATGGAACTATCCTTTTATGATAGCTATTTGGAAAATCGGACCAGCTTTAGCAATGGGTAATGCAGTTGTAATTAAACCAGCTTCTACTACACCATTAACAACTTTAGAACTAGGAATGTTAGCAAAGAAAGCAGGAATTCCAGATGGTGTTTTAAATGTTATTACCGGCTCTGGTTCAGTAGTTGGAAGTTATTTAGCAGAACATAAAAAAGTTGATATGATTTCATTAACAGGAAATACAGAAACAGGAAAAGAAATACAAAAGCTTGCTTCTGGAAATTTAAAAAAAGTTCATCTTGAATTAGGGGGAAAAGCGCCATTTATTGTTTTTGAAGATGCTGATTTAGAAGCAGCTAGTGAAGGTGCCATAGTTGCAAGTATTGTTAATTCTGGTCAAGATTGTACTGCTGCAGCTAGAATTTATGTTCAGAGCAAGATTCATAATAAATTCATTGAATTATTAAAACATAAAGCTGCAAAAGTTAGATTAGGAAATCCTTTAGATGAAAAAACTGATCTTGGTCCTTTAAATTCTGAAGCTCATTTAGAGAGAGTAAGTAATTTTATAATTAATGGAAAAAGAGAAGGTGCTAAAATTTATTACAAAGGAAAAAAACCAAAGGGAAAAGGTTATTTTATGCCAATACATATTATGACTAATGTTAAACAAAATTCAAATTTATGCCAGCAAGAAATTTTTGGTCCAATTTTAAATGTTTTAAAGTTTAATACAATGCAAGAAGTTATTCAGAAAGCAAATGATGTTGATTATGGTTTAGCTTCAAGCGTATGGACAAAAGATGTTAAGAAAGCTTTCATAGTTGCAAATAAATTAAAATTTGGAGAAGTTTGGATTAATGATCAT
>JBBSWY010000063.1:0-1071 GCA_038046045.1 Nanobdellota archaeon | reverse complement strand
AAGCCAAGAATAAGGGATAGAATTTTAAAAGAAGAGGTAAGAATAATATGAAAAGAGATATTGGATTGTTTATTGAAGACATCTTTGAAAATATCCGCGATATAGAATCTTTTTCTAAAGATTTGACAAAAGAAGAATTTTTTAATAGCAAATTAAAACAAAATGCAATAATAAGGAGTTTAGAAGTTATTGGAGAATCAGTTAAAAATATTCCCGATTCTTTTAGAAATAAATATCCCAATGTTCCATGGAAGATTATTGCAGGTTTTAGAGATGTTTTAATTCATTCTTATTTTGGGGTTGATTTGGACAGAGTTTGGAATATAATTAAATTTGATTTATCTGCTTTAAAAAAAGAAATAGAAAAGATAAAATTATGAATTTAAACAATTCCCAATGAATTTTTTTTATATATAATAAATTTAAGATTCTTTATCAAAGTTGAATTATTGTTCACAAAGTTTTTTATTTTCTTTTTGAATTAATAAATATGTTTTATATGCGGGAACTAACTCCCGACCTCGCTCGGTAATTTAATTTGATTAGTTGTAAAGTTTTGTCCTCCGCGAAATCGCTCGGGATTCGAGACCTACGGTTCGAATCGTATTAATTAAAATTAAAATATGCGGGAACTAGGATTCGAACCTAGGTAAGCACTAAGCTATCAGGTCCTAAACCTGACCCGTTTGACCGCTCCGGCATTCCCGCGTAATTATTTTAGAAAATGAATATATAAAAGATTATGTTTTTCTATAATAAAAGTTTTAAATGCTGTTTTTTGAGTATGGATATGACAAAGATAGTTGTTATTGGAGATATTATGTTAGATAGATATTATTATTGCAGTAATAGAAATAATCCGGAAAGTTCTGCCCCGGCTTATATTTCCAGCAAAAAAAATATAATTTATAAACCTGGAGGCGCGGGAAACGTTGCAGCTAATTTATCTTCTTTAAAATCTGATTTTAAACTTGTGAGTTTAGTTGGAAGAGATCCAGAGTCTGCAATTTTAATTAATTCTTTAGATGAATTGAAAATTTCTCATAAACTTATTTATGACCCAAGAAGAGA
>JBBSWY010000062.1:0-2507 GCA_038046045.1 Nanobdellota archaeon | reverse complement strand
CTTTAGAAGATTATGGATTATTGGCTTTAAGATTAGCTTTAGGAATTATTTTTATATATCATGGTTTTCCAAAACTAAAAAATCCAGAAGCGATGGCACAAGGCTTTGGAGGCAATAAAAATTTCCCGATGATCTTAGGGTTTTTTGAGTTTGTCTCAGGATTATTAGTCTTATTTGGCTTATATACACAATTTGCAACTATTGTTTTTATTGTTGTTATGCTAGGAGCATTGTATTATAAAATTGAAAAATGGAAAATACCATTTTTTGCTAAAAATACAACGGGATGGGAATTTGATTTATTAATTTTAGCTTCCAGTATAGCTTTATTATTTTTAGGAGCTGGCCAATATTCTTTAGACTTTACATTATTACCATGAATTACTGGATGATTTTATTTGCAATCATAGGAATTTTAAATGCTTATTATATTTATTATAAGAAAAAAAGAAATGAAAAGCTAATTTGCTATATAGGAAATGACTGTAATAAGGTAATTAAAAGTAAATATTCGACAATGTTTGGTATTCCTAATGAAATTATTGGAATGTTATATTATATATTTGTTATCGCAGCTACTATTTTTTTAAATTATTATAATATAAGTTTATATGCCCATATTATATTTGGAATAATTGCTTTTTCAATGCTTGCTTCATTAATTTTGCTTTACATTCAATTATTTAAGATAAAAGAATATTGCGATTATTGTTTATACGGTTTTTTGATAAATTTAATAATTTTATTCTTATCTTTGTATGAATATGTAATTTGATAAAATTTAAAAACAAACTAATTCTCTAAAATATGTGGAAAAGTTAAAAAGAAGTTTAAGTTTATTTGATGTAACTCTAGCGGGAATTGGTGTTACAATTGGTGCAGGAATTTATGCTTTATTGGGAATAGCAACTCAAACCTCTGGTAATTCTGTATGGTTATCATTTTTAATTGCTGCGGTAATGGCTATATTAACAGGATTAAGTTACGCTGAATTATCTTCAATTTTTAAAAAAGATGCTGGTGAATTTGATTATGTCGAATATGCCTTTAACAGGAAATTAGCATTTGTTATTGGGTTAATGATTATTATAGCTGGGATTTTTGCAATATCAACTGTCGCATTGGGCTTTGGAAATTATTTAAGCGAGTTCATAGGAAAAGATTCAGTAATTATTGCAATTACTTTAATTTTAGTTAGTTCTTTAATTAATTACTATAGTATAAAGGAAGTTTCAAGGATTAATATAGTTGCTATGATATTCCAGATTATTGGATTATTAATTATTATATTTCTAGGCTTTAAATTCTTTGGAAATGCTAATTACTTTGAAATGCCCCATGGTTTTAATGGTGTTTTGCAAGCAAGTGCATTAATATTTTTTGCTTATATCGGGTTTGAAAATATAATAAAATTTGAAGAAGAAACTAAAAATCCAAGTAAAAATATTCCTAGAGCAATAATTAATTCAATTTTAATATCCTCGATAATTTATATCCTGGTTGCATTGGCTGCTGTTTCAGTATTATCTTGGGAAGAAATTGGTAAATCAAATGCACCATTAGCTTTAATTGCCTTTAGTGAATTTGGCAGAGCTGGTTTCATAATTTTAACAATGATAGCCTTAATTGCCATGGGAAGCACTGTTTTAATTTTATTGTTCACAAACTCGAGGTTATTATATGGAATGGCAGAAGAAAGATCTCTGCCTAAAATATTTTATTCAATTGACCATAAAACCCATACTCCCTATGTGGCAATTTTTTCATTAACTTTTGCAACAATAATCTTTACTTCAATCGGGAATATAAAAATAGTTGCTAGTTTAACAAATATTTCTTTCTTTTTAACTTATATTTTAGTTAATTTGTCTTTATTAGTTTTAAGATATAAAAAACCATATATAGAAAGAAGATTTAAAGTACCATTAAACATTGGCAAATTTAATGTTCCTGCATTTTTAGGATTTATAACATCTTTGATATTACTTTATCATATTATTTTAGGGTTAATATAAAAAAAAGAATTAATCTTCTTCCTTTGAATTTCTTCCAGAATTTCTTGAGCCTTCACCAGAATTATCCTCATTTTTGTCATCATCTTCCTCATCATCCTCTTCTTCATTCTCATCTTCGTCTATATTGTCTACATCTCCATCATCTACATCTTCATTATCCTCGTCTTCAATTTCAAATTCTATTATAGCTTCTATCTCAGCCAAAGAAAGTCCTGTTCTACTAGATATTTCTGCTATTATTTCATCTTTATTATCTGTTTCAAGAATGAACTTTTCTCTAATTTTTCCAACTTTAACTTTAACTTTAGCTATCCCTTTTTCTATTTCTACCTCAATCTCTCTTTCTAACTCTTTTTTCTTTTCTAATTTCTCTAATATTTTTTCAAGCGCTTCCTCACTTAAACCACGAATACTAGCAATTGTCAAAGCACTTAATTTTTTACTTTCCCTAGCAAGTTCAACTGCTTCTTTGAATTCTTTATTTGTTAATGC
>JBBSWY010000061.1:0-2079 GCA_038046045.1 Nanobdellota archaeon | reverse complement strand
GTAATAGCTATAATGTAACTGTGTCAATGAGTACAGATAGCACATTAACTATTCCAACATCCAAATTAGATGGTTTAACTCCAAGTAATTGTCCTACAATAGCAACATGTGGTATTAATATCACAATAGATGGTAAGGAGATTACGGGTTTAAATTATACAATTGGAAGCATAAGCACAAAAAATTCATTAAGTGCAAGTTCGCATAGTATTAGCGTAACTTATACGGTACCTGCATCTTCTAGTACAAGTACAACTAGTGGGTCTGGGACTAGTAAGGCTGGTGGTGGTGTTTCTGTAGAAAGTTTACCTGTTAATGAATTTACTGAGAATGTTATTTCAACATCATTGCTAGCTGTTGGAGAATCATACAAATTTACATTAGATAAAAAAGAAAATCATACTTTAACTGTAATAGAAGTTGGCAATAATTCTGCTAAAATAAATATCAGCTCCCATCCTATTGAACTAGAATTAAGAGTAAATGAAGAAAAAGAAGTTGATTTAAATGATGATAATATTAATGATTTGGCTGTTAAACTTGATGAGATTAAAAATGGGGTCTTTGCTAAATTTAGCTTAAGAACTTTGATTGAAGTAGAAAAACCGGGTGAGGAAGCTGTCGAGGGAGAAACTGGAAAAGAGGGTATAATATCTGGAGAACAGATTAAAGAGTTTACTAATAAATATTATTTAGCAATTTTAATCGTAATTTTAGTAGCTATATTCTGGATTTTGAAAAAGAAAAGCTATAAGCGATAATTTTAGAAGATTTTGAATTTTATTGAAAATTATTTATGGGAGATTAAATGTAGAAAATTATTTCCTAAAGGTAAAGAAGATAGATTTTATATTAGTCCAAGAGAATAGTAAGATTTAAATCATAATTAATTATATTATTCTCAATGAAAAAATTATTAATTATTTTAATATTAATTTTAGTTATTAATGTAAATGCCCGGGAATTTCCTCAAGCTTATGATAAACATGTAAATGACTTTGCCAAAATATTTAATGAGACTGAAATAAATATATTAAAAGATAATCTAAATATTCTAGAACAAAATACAAGTGCAGAAGTTGTTATTGTTACTGTAGAAAGCACAGAACCATTATCACCAGCACAATACAGAACCGAGTTATTCAATAAATGGGGCATTGGCAATAAAGAAAAGGATAATGGATTATTAATTTTATATTCTGTTAAAGAAAAGAGAATTGAAGTTGAAACAGGTTATGGTTTAGAAGGAATATTGCCTGATTCAAAATTAGGAAGATTATTAGATGATTTTTATGTTCCATACCGAGATAAAAACCAAACTAATATGGGAATAATATTGTTTACAAATGAAGTTTCTAAAGTAATTATAGGTGAAGGTGGAAATGAAGTAAGTTCTTCGAATAATAATTTTAATCTTAATTGGATTATAATTCTTATATTTGTTTTATTTATTATTTTTTCAATAGCTAGAAAAATTCCTAAATCAACAAAAAGATTTTGCAAAAAACATAATCTGGAAATGACATACCTTGGTATAGCTGGAGGATATGCAATTTACAAATGTGCTAAAGGTCATGAAGAGAGAATAAGAGACATTCCAAGAATAATTGGGGGTTTTTCAGGCGGGGGTTTAGGTGGCGGTGGATTCGGAGGCGGAGGATTTGGTGGTGGTTCAAGCGGAGGCGGGGGAGCAGGAAGATAGTTTTATAAATAATAAAATTAAATGAAATAAAATGGCACAAAGTTTTTTTGATAAATATAAATTATGGATAATTTTAGGAATTATTTTAATATTAATTTTATACGTTGTTAGTGCATATAACAGATTTATAAGTTTGGATCAGAATGTCAATGCAAAGTGGAGCGAGGCAGAGAACCAATACCAGAGACAAGCTGATTTAATCCCTAATTTAGTTTCTGTTGTTTCAAGTTCTGTAAAAGTTGAGACTAATTTTGTAAAAGATGTTACAGATGCAAGAACAAAATGGCAGAACTCCAAGACATTATTTGATAGAGATTTTGCGGGAGCACAGATGAATAATGGAATAACTGCTTTGGTTAATGCTATTGCCACATCTG
>JBBSWY010000060.1:0-1113 GCA_038046045.1 Nanobdellota archaeon | reverse complement strand
TTCATTTATATAAAATATTCCATACAATTATTTACCAAAAACTAAAGATTTAAATACTTATACTTATTATATGTAAAATATGATAAAACTAGATGCATACGATAAGAAAATATTGGAAGTTTTACTAAATAATGCTAGAGAGCAAATTAGCACTATAGCAAAAAAAGTTCGATTAAGAAGGGAAAATGTTAATTATAAAATAAATCGTTTAGTAAAAGAGGGCTTAATCAAAGAGGCTATAACTATATTTAATGAAGAAGGATTGGGATTGTCCCGCTATGTTTTATTTTTGGAATTAATTAATCTACATGAAGAATCAGAAAAAGAGATATTGGACTACTTAAAACAAACAGAATATGTAAGTTGGATAGGAATAAATGCAGGTAAATGGAGTTTAATTTTTGATATTATAATTAGAGAAAAAGATGACTTAGATAAAATAGTTAATAATTTCCTTAATAAATTTGACAGATTTATTGGAGATTACACAATCTTAAATTCAAAACAAGTAGGATATTATCCTGAAAAGATGCTTGGATTAAAAGCTAGTAAAAGAGTATTTAAAAAAATAGAAAATATAAAACTTGATGAAATAGATATTAAGATACTATCAATTTTGAATGAAAACGTATGGATTAATTATGTAAAAATTGCTGAAAAAGTTGGATTAACGCCCAATGCTGTTAATAATAGAATTAAGAATTTAGAGAGAAAAGGAATTATTATTGGTTATACAATTTCGCTTGATTGGAAAAAACTTGGATGGGAATTGTATGGATTGCAATTAAAGATTATAAAATTTGAAAATGAAATTAATAATAAATTAATCTCCGATTTTAAGGAGAACACTAGAGTTATTTTCTACTACAAATATCTTGGTGGAACTTGGGATTATGATATAGGAATTATTGTAAAAGATTCTGAAGAATTGAGGGATTATATCAATGAATTTAGAGCTTCTTTTTCCGATTTCATTAAAATCTCAGATGCATCTGCGATATTGAAAGAAGTTACAGGATATAAACTTCCAAAAAGGGTTTTTGAATAATTAGGTTGATAGATAAGAAATTTTAGAAATCATCTACTAGCTCCCTTTAACTTAACAATGCACTA
>JBBSWY010000059.1:0-1072 GCA_038046045.1 Nanobdellota archaeon | reverse complement strand
ACCGAAAGCTTTATAAAATACTTTTTAAATAGAATATTACTTTTTGGGGGTTAAAAAATATGACTAATCAATCAGTTCAACCAATATTTATTTTACAAGAAGGAACTCAGAGAAGCACTGGAAAGGATGCTCAGAGAAATAACATAATGGCAGCTAAGGCAGTTGCAGAAACTGTTAGAACAACTCTTGGTCCAAAAGGAATGGATAAGATGCTTGTTTCTAGTATGGGAGATGTCGTTATTACAAATGACGGTGTTACAATACTGGAAGAGATGCAGATAGAACATCCTGCTGCAAAGATGCTGGTTGAAGTTGCAAAAACACAAGAAAGTGAAGTTGGTGATGGTACAACTACGGTTGTTGTATTAGCTGGAGAATTATTAAAACAAGCTGAAAAATTAATTGATGATAATGTTCATCCTACTGTTATAGCTAGAGGTTATAGATTAGCTGCTGAAAAAGCTCAGGAATTACTAAATGATGCAGCAGAGGAAATAACTGAAAAAGATGAAGCATTATTAAAAAATATAGCAACAACTGCAATGACAGGAAAGGGTGCAGAAGGCAGTAAAGAATTACTTTCTGAATTATGTGTTAAGGGTGTAAAACAAATTAAAGATTCAGATGGAACTATAAATTTAGATAATATTAAAATTGAAAAAAAGGTTGGTGGAGGCGCTGAAGATTCTGAACTTATACAAGGAATTTTAATTGATAAAGAAAAAGTTCATTCAGCAATGCCAAGAGTTATAAAAAATGCCAAGATTGCTTTATTAGACGCTGCTTTGGAAATAAAAAGTCCAGAGACAGATACAAAAATACAAATAAGTACACCAGATCAATTGCAAGCTTTTTTAGATCAAGAAGAAAGAATTATAAGAAATATGGTTGATAAAGTAATTAAAAGTAAAGCTAATGTTATAATTTGTCAAAAAGGAATAGATGATATTGCCCAGCATTATTTAGCTAAAGCAAATATTTATGCTGTTAGAAGAGTAAAAAAATCAGATATGGATAAATTAGCAAGAGCAACTTCAGCAAAAGTTGTAAGTAATTTAAATGATTTAAGTGA
>JBBSWY010000058.1:0-2839 GCA_038046045.1 Nanobdellota archaeon | reverse complement strand
GTTCTATAGTAAATGATATTTTATCATCTAATGACAATTCGCTCATTTCTATAAACTCACTTTTATATTGTTGTAAATTTTTTCTTAGTCTTTCATTAACCATAATATTACACTATTAATAAGTTTTTTAAATTTATCTTTTGGATTAAGTTTATGGATGAAGGAAATATGGGATATGGGGGTATTGTATGGCATTCTGATGATATTATAAAATGCGAGGAACATCTTACTGGTTACGTAGAAAAAACAATTAATTCAGAATCTTTTAGAGAAATTTTTTTAAAAGATCAAAATTTAGAATTTATTTTATATAATGCTAGGAATTTCGGATTACATTTTCACATTGTAACACATACTAAAAAAACAAGTACGTGTCAAGAAAAAGCTGATTTAATAAATTTCCCATTAGAAAGAGTAATTAAAGGTTTAATTTTTGAAGATGATTTAGAAGGTAACGCTTATGTGATTGCGGTACCTGGAACAAAACATAAAGAAGATATAAGATTAAAGCTAGCGGATATTCTTGGAATAGATAGGAATGAGGTAGCAAAAAATAGAATAAAGTTAGCGAGAAAAGAAATCCTACCTATGGGAATAGAATATGGAACAGTTCATCCTATTTTAAATCTAGAATCTTTTGGTGATAATAATGGTGGGGTTAAATATATATTATTTGACAAAAAATTTAAAGACAATAGAAGAAAGGAAAGGGGTTTGGATGACTTCTCATTAACTTTACCAAATTATTTTCCTTTCAGCAATCACCTGGTTTCAATGCAAGCAAATTATGCAGATCTTTTCATGATTTTGCATACGCAATATGGGAGTGAAAGAGTAAAAGCAGTTGATTTAGTTTAAATAATTATTAGAAAAATTTATCAATAAATTTATCAAACGCTATTCTCATTGGGCTTCTATAGCATAAACCTGCATATTTAAGGAAAGTTATTATTTCTTTTTCTATTACATCGCATGAAGGTCGACCATAATCTTTTGGATCATATCCTTTGTTGAGAAAAGCACCACCCCTAGAAACCATCATTAAAACTCTTACCTTGCTATCCGACAAATAAGTTTCAAAATATATTTTGCTATTTTTAGGAACTGCATTTTCTGCATCTGAAAAAATTCCACTCTGATTCAATAAAGATTTTTCTAATTTTTCCATTAAAATAACAAAATAATAAAAGATTTATAAATCTAACTCTAGTGTTTTACATTCAAATAATATCTATATTTTCTTGCCAAATACCTAAACATCAATGGGCTAATCAAAGTTGTTATAAAAGCCATTACGACAATTGATGAGAACATTATACTTGTAAATAATCCAACTTGTAAAGCTAATTTTGCTATTACAACTTCAATATCTCCCCTAGAACTAATTCCAAATCCGACTATCATTCCTTCTTTAAGACTACCTTTGCTCAATAGAACTCCTAAAATGCTTCCACCCAAGGTTCCTAATAATGCTATGGCCAAAAATATTAAAACCAAATTAAAATCTGTGGCTAAGGAAAATAAATCTGTTCTCAATCCAACATCTACAAAAAAAATAGGAACTAAAAATCCATATGAGATTAAATGAATAGAATTGGCTATAGAATGTTCTTCCCATGGTTTAGGATGTTTTCCTGTAAGTAATATCTGCCTTATTATGACTCCGGAGAATATTGCACCAATTAAAATTCCTAATCCAAGCAAATCAGATAAGATTGATGTTATTAAAGCTATTATTATTGCGCCTGAAAACAAACTTGTATTTGACTTGCCTTTTTCAAAGAATTTTAGGATATGTTTGAAAATCAAAAACCTAAATAAGAACAATAACACAATAAATACTATGATATTTAATATTCTTGTTGATACTCCCAGATAAGGTGACGTGGAATTTAATATTGCCAGAACAACACTAACTAAAACCAACTCAATAACATCATTTGTTGCTCCGCTTGTGATAATTATGTTTGCAATTCTTGTTTTAAAAATATTTAATTCCTCTAATAAATTAACAGCCACTATCTGAGATGTAGCTGATAGAGTAATTCCTATGATTATGCTGGTTAAAGTCTCGAAATTAAGAATAAATTTGGAAATTAAAAATCCTGCTGTTAAAGGCAATAAAAAATTAAACAATGAAACTAAAAATGATTCTTTTAGATTAACTTTAAATTCCCTTAAGTTAATGTTTAATCCGACAAAGAAAAACAAAAATATTACTGCTATGTTTGATAATGAGTTTATTACTGTCAATGATTCTTGAGTGAATAATTGCTGTTTGATTAAAGGCAAACCAAGGATTAACCCAACAAAAATATGTCCTATAACTCTTGGAATTTTTATTAATTTACATATTTCACCAAAAATAAATGCTAAAACAATAATTAATCCTACTGAAAATAGTTCATTAAACATATTACCTCTTTTTATTAATTTTATAAGAATTTAGAGTATTTAAAGTTTTTCAGCTATATAAATTATTTTTTCTACTGCATTTACGATATTTTTCTTTAATTCTTCTCTAAATCTTTTGTTTTCATCATTATATAATATTCCTTGTTCTAAATATTGTGATAATATATCTTTACTATAATCTAAGAAAGTAACAATTGAATTCAAATGTTCTATATCTTTTTGTATAAGTTTACTTGTCATTTTAAAGTTTATCGTGCATCTCCATTAATTTACCTGCATAATCATAAAGTTTTGATTGATAAGCTCTTCTTGTTTTTTTATATTCTGGTTCATCAAAAGTTCCATATCTATATGAAGAAGCAACAAATTCAGATATTTCTTTAATATCTTCAGCAATTTTCTGAAAATCTCGTGCATCTTTTTC
>JBBSWY010000057.1:0-2623 GCA_038046045.1 Nanobdellota archaeon | reverse complement strand
GGGGTTATTGGTTGTGGGTATTGGGGTCCTAATATAATTAGAAATTTCAACCAAATTAATCAAGTAGATTTAGCTTATGTTTGTGATGTTGATGAAAATAAGATGAGTTTAATTAAAAAAACTTATCCTAAAGTTAAAACTACAACCAATTATAAAGAAATATTAAAAGATCCAGAAGTTGATGCTATCGCAATTGTTCTTCCTGTTGAAAAACATTATGAAGTTGCTAAAGAGGCTTTATTAAACAACAAACATGTATTAATAGAAAAACCAATTACATTTAATGTAAAGGATGCAGAAGATTTAATAAAAATCGCAAAAGAAAAAAATAAAATTCTTATGGTTGACCATACCTTTGAATATAATGAGGGAATAAATAAGATAAAAGAGATTGTTAATAATAAAGCTCTTGGAGATATATATTATATAAGAGCAGAATGGTTAAATCTAGGATTATTGCAACCCGATGTTAATGTTACATGGGACCTAGCAACGCATATGATATCAATAATAAATTATGTATTTGGTATGAAAGCATTAAGTGTAAGTGCAAATTCTGGTGCATATATAAGAAAAGAAATTCCAGAGGTAGCAAATATAAATATTAAATTCCCAAATGAAATAAATTGTTATATAATGGTAAGTTGGCTTGAACCAAAAAAAACTAGAAAGATAACAATTGTTGGTAGTAAAAAATTACTTGTTTATGATTTAACTAATGAAGAAGAACAAATAAAAATATATGATAAAGGGGTTGATATATCAAAAGAAATAAATGATATAACACAATTAAAAATAAATTATAGATATGGAGATATTTATTCTCCAAATATAAAAGCAATTGAACCTCTTCAGAATATGTGTTTGCATTTTGCTGAATCAATTATAAATAATAAAAAACCAAGGAGTGATGGCGAATCTGGACTTGAAGTTGTAAAAATATTAGAGGCAATTAACAATTCATTAAAAAATAATGGAAAAGAGGTTTTTTTAAATGATTAAAGATGATGTTAAAATAGGAAAAGGAACAATAATATTTCATCCAGATTTAGTTAATCTTTATGGGTGCGAAATAGGGGAAAATTGTAAGATAGGTGCTTTTGTGGAAATAAGAAAAGAAGTTAAAATAGGTAATAATGTTAAAATACAGGCACATGTCTTTATACCGGAAGGGGTAAATATAGAAGACGGAGCTTTTATTGGGCCTCATGTTTGTTTTATAAATGACAAATATCCTGAAGCAATAAATCCAGATGGAAGCCTTAAAAAACCAGAAGATTGGAAACAGGAAAAAACCTTTGTTAAAAAAGGGGCAAATATAGGGGCCAATGCAACAATACTTTGTGGTATTACAATTGGGGAAAATGCAATTATTGGTGCTGGATCTGTCGTAACAAAAGATATTCCTCCTGATGTAATTGTTGTTGGAAATCCCGCAAGGATATTAAAAAGGAGATAACATGAATATCCCCTTCAATAATTTAAAGCTTCAGTATGAATCTATAAAAAATGAAATAGATGAAGCAATTAAAGAGGTTATAAACAACTCAGAGTTTATTTTAGGCAAACACGTTTTAGAATTTGAAAAGAATTTTGCAAAATTATGTGACAAGAAATATGCGATTGGTGTAAATTCCGGCACTAATGCGCTTATTTTATCTTTAATGGCTTATGATATTAAACAAGGCGATGAAGTAATTACAGTTCCAAATACATTTATTGCAACAGCTTCTGCCATTCATCATACGGGCGCTAAACCGGTTTTTGTTGATATTAATGAAAAAACTTACAATATAGATCCTGCAAAAATAGAAGAAAAAATTACAGAAAAAACAAAAGCAATAATTCCTGTTCATCTATACGGACAACCTGCAGATATGGAAGAGATAAAAGAAATAGCAGATAAACATAATTTAATTATTATTGAAGATGCTTGTCAGGCACATAATTCAGAATATAAAAATAAAAAAATACCTGTATCAGAAACAGGTTGCTTTAGTTTTTATCCTGGAAAAAATCTAGGGGCTTATGGTGAAGGCGGAATGATTGTTACTGATAATGAAGAAATTGCAGAAAAAACTAAATTATTAAGAGATCATGGGCAAAGAGAGAAATATGTTCATGATATTATTGGTTTTAATAATAGAATGGAAGGAATTCAGGGAGCAATATTAAATGTAAAATTAAAACATTTAAATGAATGGACAAAAAAAAGAAGAGATAGAGCAAAAATTTACAATAGATTACTATCTGGAGTTATAGAAACGCCTGTTGAAAAAAATGATAGAAAACATGTTTACCATTTATATGTAACTAGGGTAAAAAATCGAGAGAAATTAATGAATTTCTTAAAAGAAAAAGGAATATTCACAGGACTTCATTACCCCATTCCGATTCATTTACAAAAAGCATTTTCATTTTTAAATTATGGTAAGGGAAGTTTCCCGGTAACTGAAAAATTTGCAGGAGAAATTTTATCGTTGCCAATATATCCTGAATTAAATGAAGAACAAATTAAATATATCTGTGATAGCATAAAAGAGTTTTATAATAAAGAATTCAAATAAGTAATTAATTTCTTGGATTCATCATATCTTATATAATCATCATTGAATACCTCTGG